>JADHXD010000147.1 GCA_016783145.1 Anaerolineae bacterium | reverse complement strand
GACGTGCTCGACAGGGCGGAAGCGTCGTTCACGCTTGGCCTGACCGGCGCCGAGATCGTCCACTTTGCGGCTTCTCCTGGGCAGTTCGAGATCGGGGAAAGCATCGCCCTCTCTCTGACCTTTGCCAACACCGGCGCCGTGCCCTTGACCGGCGCGGCGGTCCTCCAGATCCAGGACAGCGAGGGCGATCCGATCTGGGAACTCAGCCACGACGTGGCCAACCTGGCTCCGGGCAGCTCCATCAGCCTCAGCGACACCTGGGACACCGCGACTGCCGCCAGGGACGAATACCGCGCCCTGGCCTACGTCCTCTACGAGGGCACGGCAACCGAACCCAGCACAGCCATCCTGAGGTCGATCCGCCCGATCTACCTCCCCCTCGTCCTCAACCGGACCACAGGAAGACCCTAAGGTTTCACACCAAACCCTTAGGGTCTGAGGCCGGCCAATGCGGGTCGCCTTTCCACAGGCGACGTTCCACAAAGACTTCCGAAGTCTGACAGACTTCGGAAGTCTGCACCCAGTATGCAGGTCTCTCCTCCAAACGTGCACATCTCTTGACGCTTTCTTGACGCCATTCGTGGTATACTGCATGCGGGTCTACCGGGATCCAGCCGCGCTCTCGTCGCGGCAGTCACACTGCAGGGAGTGTACGACCATGGGCAAAGAACGAGACGACTATGCTTCCTACCTGCTCCGCCTGCGGAGGTCGGATCGGAACGGGCGGCCCACCTGGCGGGCCTCGCTGGAAAGCACGCTTGATGGGCAGAGGACGGACTTTGCCAATGTGGAGGAGCTGATCGCATTCTTGACAGCCCGCTTTCGATGGACAGATGGGAACACAGTAGTCAGGGAAAGGGAGTAACAGGGCCTTTGGTGGGCTCTGAACAATGTCGACGGGCGGCTTGCGGCCGCCCCTCTGCACCGAGACAGGAGGTACACCGTGAACACCCAAGAGATGAAAGCCGCATTGGCCAAGACGTTTGACGATGCCTGGCACAGGAGGGACATGGACGCGGCCTACGAGATCTACTCCGACGACGTGGTCTTCCAGCGTTTCCCTTTTCCACCCGTAGTGGGCAAAGCAGCCAACCTTGAGGCGGATGCGGCCATGTTGGCTGCCTTCACCGAGACGCGCTGTATCCTGGACGAGGTGATCGTCGAAGGGGATACGGCCGCCGTCCGCTGGACCTGGGATGCGGTTCACACCGGCACGTCGCCCGCGCTGGGCATCCCCCCCACAGGCAAACGCGTCATCCTGGCGGGGTGCAGTGTCTACCGCTTCCAAGCCGGCAAGGTCGTGGAGCAGTGGGAGTACAGCGACATGCTGGGACTGCTGCAGCAGGTCGGGGTGATCCCTGCCCTCGGCTGACGCAGTTGGCAAGTGGTGAACCCATAGGTCATTCACACAGGAGGCAGGCAATGAGAACAGCGCAGAGATCGATCACGGCGGCACTTCTAGTCCTCGTACTCGCCTTGGCGACGGGATCGGAGCCCGCCCTCGGCCAGCAGGAGCCGCCCGGCCTCCAGGCCGCCCTGGGCACCGGCTTCACCTACCAGGGAGAGCTCCGCGATGACGGCGGTGCGGCGATCAATGGCACCTGCGACTTTGACTTTAGCCTCTGGAGCGCCGAGGCCGCTGGGAGCATGGTCGGCAGCAACAGCATCACCACCGGCGTCTCTGTCGTCGACGGTCACTTTGCGCTGACGGTCAACGCCCGGGGCGAGTTCGGGGCGGCACCCTTCCCCGGCGACGAGCGCTGGCTGCAGGTCGCCGTGCGCTGCCCGGCGGGAAGCGGCGACTACACCGTGCTCGACCCGCGCCAGGCGCTGACCCCCGTCCCCTATGCCCTCTACGCCCAGCGCGCGGGCGCTGCCCCCTGGGGTGGGCTCACCGGCGTGCCCGGCGGGTTCTTCGATGGCGTGGACAACGACACCACCTACTCTGCCGGGGCCGGCATCGCCCAATCGGGCACCCAGTTCAGCGCCGACTGGGGCGGCTCGGGCAGCGCGACCAAGGTCGCCCGCAGCGACCACGACCACAGCGCCGCCTACTCGGTCATCGGCCACGGTCACTGGGGAGCGACCTGGACCGGCACCGGCACCGGGTTGACCCTCTCCGGCGGCACCACCGGCCTCTCCGCCACAGGGACCACGGTCGGCGTCGACGGCTACGCCGACGAGAGCACCGGCACGGGCGTCCGGGGTACGGCCTACCTCGGCGTGTACGGGGACGGCAGATGGACTGGGGTCATCGGGAGCGGCGGCGACCTTGGGGTCAGTGGCTACGGCAACTTCGCCGGCGTGGATGGGCAGTCGGCCGCAAACACCGGCATCGGCGTGCGGGGCACGGCCCTGGTAACCGGCGTGGTCGGCATCGCCGCCACCACCGGCGCCGGCAACAGCTACGGGGTCTACGGCCGGGCGGCCTCGCCCTTTGGCTACGGCACCTACGGCGAAGCACCCGTCTACGGCGTCTACGGCAAATCGACCCAGACCAGCTCCCAGGCCTACGGCGTCTACGGCACCGCGCGCTCGACCCAGGGCATCGGCGTCGTCGGCGAGGCCACCTCCACCTCCGGCGCAAACACCGGCGTGTACGCCCGCTCCTACTCGGCAGCGGGCACCGGGCTCTACGCTGCCGCCCCCATTACCGGCGTGCAGGGCATCGCCCTGAACTCCTCCGGGGAAACCGTGGGTGTGTACGGCAAGTCGACTTCGCCCCACGGCTACGGCGTGTACGGCCAATCCACCACGGGTGTGGGCGTCTATGGCGAATCGGAATCGGACATTGGCGTGGCGGGTAGAGCTACGTTGGATGGCGGCATCGGCGTTCTGGGCCTGGCGGAATCCGCCTCAGCAGTCGCCGGCTACTTTATGAGCGACTCCTCGGGAGTGGCCCTGATTGCCGCGAGCACGACCGACGAGGACATCTTTCGAGTTGAGCGCGGCACTGGGGTCTTTGCACAAGCTGTCTTTCGCGTCAACGGCCTGGGCAACGTGCAGGCCGACGGCGGCTACCACTGCGGCAACGGCATCGACAATACCGCGGGCGACCTCAACGAAGACGAGATCGCCCCCTGCCTGTACGACGACTCCCCCGCCGACTTTGCCGAGATGCTCCCCGCCGCCGGGGGCCTCGAGCCCGGCGATGTCCTCATCGTCGGCCCCGACGGCGAGCTGGCCCTCAGCACCGAGCCCTACCAATCCGCCGTCGTCGGCGTCTACTCCACGCGCCCCTCCTACCTGGGCAACGGCGTCCGCTTTGGCCAGGAGGGCTATGCGCCCCTGGCCATTGCCGGCCTCGTGCCTGTCAAGGCCTGCGCCGAGAACGGGGCCATCGCCCCCGGCGACCTGCTCACCACCAGCAGCACGCCCGGCCACGCCATGGTGGCCGAGCCGCTCACCGTCGGTGGAGTCACTTTCTACCCCAGCGGGGTGATCATCGGCAAGGCGCTCGAGGCCCTGAGCGGGGAGGCAGGCACGATCCTCGTCCTGGTGACCCTGCAATGAACGAGCGATGGACACGGACCGGTCGTAGGGAATGGAATATGAGACGAACAAAGGGACTGCTCATCTCCCTGGCCCTCCTCTTGCTCGCCGGCACCGCGCTCGCCGCGGGAGGCTACCGCCTCGACTGGTGGACGGCCAACGGAGGTGGGGGGACCAGCACTGGGGAGGGCTACCAACTGAGCGGCACCATCAGCCAGCCTGACGTCGGGCCGGCCCTGTCCGGCGACGGCTACCGGCTGGAAGGCGGCTTCTGGGGAGGTGTCCTCAGCGGCGGCACGACGAACCGGGTCTACATCCCACTCGTCGCGCGCTAGCACCCCGAAACCGGGTTTCTTCCGGGAAACCCGGTTTCTCCCACTCCAGTCTGGTCCCTACGCTCCGCGTGGGGACCAGCCGCAGGCGTGGATTCCATTCCACGCACCGTAGGCGTGGATTCCATTCCACGCACCGTAGGCGTGGATTCCGTTCCACGCACCGTAGGCGTGGATTCCGTTCCACGCACCGTAGGCGCGGATTCCGTTCCACGCACCGTAGGCGTGGATTCCGTTCCACGCACCGTAGGCGTGGATTCCATTCCACGCATCCTCGCTCGGGAAGGAGAACAGAGAATGAACCAAAAGAGAACACCTCACCTCGGCGCAGCACTCCTGCTGCTCCTCATACTTGCCGCCGGATGCGGCCTCCCGGCAGAGACCCCCACCCCGATCCCACCGACGCCCTCCGGTGCCTCCGCCTTCCCCACGGGCACGTTCGCGATGGAGGATCTGAATGGCAAGTGGCTGATGGATCTCAAGCAGGATGGCAGCTTCACACTCACCCTGAACGGCACCCCGATGGTGCAGCGCGGAGCCTACACCGTGGTCGAGGACCAGATCACGATCTCCGATGACTCCGCGCCCTGCGTCGGCAACGACGGGCCCGGCACCTACCGCTGGACGTACGACGGTCGGGTGCTGACCTGGAAGGTCGTCCAAGACCCCTGTCCCAAGAGGAGAGGCACACAGCACGGGAGCCAGTGGACGATAGGGTCGGAGTGACAAAACTCTCACGGGCGAGGCTCATTTACCACCCCTTTGTCATCTTTTTTCTACTGCTTTTGCACAGCACGGTGCTATACTGGCTCCGACGTGCTCCACTTGCTGCAGGCCAGGCGCCTTCAAACCAGGTGCGCACGTGGAACACAGACACGTGGTGACAAAGAAGGGAGTAGCTAAAATGACCGACAACACCAAGGCACGGGTGTCCATCGCGCGCTGTCCAGACTGCGGAGAAAAGATCAAGATGGAGGGCCTAGTTCGGATTGGCACGCAGGTGGTCTGCCCCGAGTGCGACGCTGAGCTGGAAGTCGTTGAGACACAGCCCATAACGCTGGACTGGGTCTACGAGGACGAGGACGAAGAGGAAGACACCGACGATTGGTAGCCTCTTCGGTGGTTCTTTAGGATCCCCGCGTTCATAGGTAGAGTCCCGCAAACCCCCTTGCGGGACTCTCCGTTAGCTACCGGGCTGTGTCGCACGCCCATCCCAGGGCAGCAGTCAGGCGCGATCGCGACAGGACCTCTCCTGCCTCAAGGGGCGGCGAGGGAGCACCGGGAGCCTGTGCGAGACAAGCCGGGAGTGACAAAAGTGGCACGCTGGGGTTTCTCTTGGCACCCATTTGGCATCTCTTTTATACCTCTTTTGCACTCCTATGATCTATACTAGACCCAGTGTTTTTCCTACCTATAGATGGACAGCGGACGGCGCAAGAGGCCCGAGGAGCGAGGGCATTGACAGAGCGGACAAAGACCGGCAAGACGGTTGTCGACTGCTTGGAGTGCGGGGACAGGATCACGGTGACTGGTCAGGTCAAGATGGGCCAGGTGGTGACTTGTCCCGAGTGCGGCACCAAGATGGAAGTCGTTGACCTGGACCCCTTTGAGATCGACTGGGCCTACGACGAACCCGAGTACAAAGAGCAACCAGAGGACTGGTAGGCGCAGCGCGCATGCCGGCCCACATCCAGACGGAAGAAGGGAGGTGATCCAGGTGGCAGAGGAACCAGAAGGCAAGGGCAAGGACAAAGGCAAGGGCAAGGGCAAGGACAAAGGCAAGGGTAAAGGCAAGGGTAAAGGCAAGGGCAAGAAATAGGGATTGACGTCGATCTATGTCGACCTGCCAGACGGGGGAGCCGCGTGTCGGACTCCTCCGTTTGTGCTTTGGTATGCTCCCCCAACATCGACAGCTCGGAGGTCTGATCCTCTCCCCTCTTCTCCGTGTCCCCCGTGCCTCTGTGGTGGGTTACCGCTCATCCCCAGGCTCCCGCAACATCGACAGCTCAGAGGTCTGATCCTCTCCCCTCTTCTCCGTGTCCCCCGTGCCTCTGTGGTGGGATACCGCTCATCCCCAGGCTCCCCCAACATTGACAACCGGCGCCTTCTATGCTATCCTGGGGGCTGCGAGGCCGCTTCCAGGCCCTGCTTCTACTGCCGCCCCGTGCGCAGGCGACGCCCGTGTCGGCAGCGTCCCCTCCTTGACGGCTCGCGCCAGAAAGGGACAGCCTGGGACCCGTTCAACGCAGAAGAATGGCCAGCAGCAGCGGCATGGGCCCTGCCCATCCGCCCACACCGCTGCTTGCCAGAAGCGTCGCCGCCCTGTGATGGCGGCCGTGACCACGGAGGCCGGACGTGTATGCTCTACTGCTGGCTCGAGATGGCGATGAGAAGGCCGTGCTGTCGGTCGTACTGCAGCGCGCCGGTTTGGCTGTGACCTCGGCCAACGACCTCGAACGCGCCATGCACAGTTGGGCCGAGCGCCCCGCGGATCTCGTCTTACTGTCCCTGCACGACGGTGACCCGCTCGCCGGCATCAATCGCGTCCGCGCCGAGACCACGATCCCCGTGATCGCGATCGTCAGCCAGATCGGGGAGGAAACCAGTTGTCGCCTGCTCGAATCGGGGGTAGACCTGGTGGTCGAGAGGCCTTTCAGCGCCCGCCTGCTGATCGCCCAGGTACGGGCACTTCTGCGTCGGGCAGGCACGGTGCCCCTCGTCAGCCTGCCTACGCTCTCCATCGCCGGCCTGACCCTCGATCCTGCGACACGAACGGTGCAGGTCGTCGGCGGGTCCACCAGGCGGCTCACTCACCTGGAGTTCCGCCTGCTCTACACCCTGATGATACACGGTGGACAAGTCCTGTCCACCGAGACCATCGTCGAACAGGTGTGGGGCTACAGCGGGCGCGGGGACAAGGAACTGGTCCGCGGGCTGATCCGCCGCCTGCGCACCAAGATCGAGCACGACCCTCGTCACCCGGGCTACATCCTCACCATGCCGGGAGTCGGATACTCGTTCGCCTCGGATGAAGCCTAGCGCCCTCTCCACAGTAGCACAAGCGGCTCGCTTGTGGCCCTCCACAGTAGCACAGAGGGCTCGTCGGGCCTTCAGCCTGGAGTCTTTAGCTCCAGGCCACCCAATCACAAAACCCACTCCCGGAACAAAGCTTGACAAAAGCCCCGAGTTCGGGTATGCTTACGAAAAGCGCACCCCCGTGTGTACCCACGTCTGCTGCAGGTTCGCCTGAGCCGTAGCGAGCGCATCCCTATGCGCTCGAAAGCGGCTGCCACGTTCGTGCGAGTTTGTCCTGGGGCCTGGCAGCAGTCCTGCGTGCATACCTCTGCGTGCTGGGCCTTGGACACCGCGAGTCAAACCAAGGGAGGTTGAGCGTGACGGCGCTCAAGTACTGGGTCGGGTTCAATGTGGTCCGCTCGATCGGACCAGCCAAGGTGCGAGCTCTGATCGACCACTTTGGCGATCTCGAAGCCGCCTGGCGCGCCGACGCTGGCGCGCTCGCCCAGGCAGGCATCGACCGGCGGGCGATCCAGAACCTGATAAAGACCCGCGCCGAGCTCGACCTCGATGCCGAGATGGCCAAGCTGGCCCGGCACCAGATCGCTGTCCTCACCTGGGAAGACGCCGCCTACCCCCCCCTCCTCCGCCAGATCGACTACCCGCCGCCGGTCCTCTATGTGCGGGGCAGCCTGCTTCCTGCCGACGAATGGGCCGTGGCCATCGTCGGCACGCGTCGGGCGACGACATACGGCAAACAGGTCACGCGCGCCCTGAGTGGGGACCTGGTCCGCAATGGCATCACGATCGTCAGCGGCCTGGCGCGGGGCATCGACGCCGTCGCTCACCAGGCGGCCCTGGATGCCGGCGGACGGACGATCGGCGTGATGGCCTGCGGCCTGGACCGCGTCTACCCCTCCGAGAACCGCGGCCTGGCGGGCAAGATCATCGAGAACGGCGCGCTGGTCGGCGACTACCCGGTGGGCACGCCGCCGGACGCCAGGAACTTTCCGCCCCGGAACCGCATCATCAGCGGCCTCTCGCTGGGCGTGATCGTCACCGAGGCCGGAGTCAAGAGCGGGGCCCTGATCACGGTGAACTTTGCCATCGACCAGGGCCGCGAGGTCCTTGCCGTACCTGGCAACATCGTCAGCCAGAGCAGCGCGGGGTGCAATCGCCTGATTCACGACGGCGCCAAGATGGTGCTCGGCGTCGAAGACATCCTCGAAGAGCTGAACCTGACCATGATCTCGCAGCACGTCGAAGCGCGCGCCGCCCTGCCCACCGACGAGACAGAGGCCAGGCTCCTCGACCTGGTCTCCGACGCCCCCACGCACGTCGATCAGATCTGCCAGCAGAGCCATCTGCCCATCCAACAGGTGAGCAGCACCCTGGCAATGATGGAACTCAAAGGGATGATCCGCCAGGTGGGGGGCATGAACTATGTCCTGGCTCGCGAGTCCAGCGTGCCCTATCGCCTCGACTGACAGTAGGCACCGTGGCCCGCCCGCGGTTGGAGAGTGCATGACCGAGCGAACCGTCCTCGACAATGGGATGACCATCCTGATCAAAGAGATGCACCACGCCCCGCTGGCCAGCTTTTGGATGTGGTACCGCGTGGGTAGCGGAGATGAGCGATCGGGCGCCACGGGCATTTCGCACTGGGTGGAGCACATGCTCTTCCAGGGAACGCCCCAGTTCCCCAAGGGAGAGATGGACCGGCTGGTCTCCCGCTGCGGGGGCATGCTCAACGCCGTGACCAGCCTCGACTTTACGGCCTACTATGAGGCCCTGCCCTCCAACGAGATCGACCTCGGCTTCCGCATCGAGGCCGACCGTATGCTCAATGCCTCCCTTGACCCCCAGGACGTCGAGTCCGAGCGCACGGTGATCATTTCCGAGCGCCAGGGCGCGGAGAACAGCCCGCACTTTTTGCTGGACGAAGAAGTCAAGGCCGCTGCCTTTCGCATCCACGCCTATCGCCAGGACACCATCGGCGCCATGTGTGACCTGCAGGCCATGACCCGTGACGACCTGTGGGCGCACTACAGGGCCTACTATGCGCCGGACAACGCCATCGCCGTGCTCGTGGGCGACGTAGACGCCCAGCACGCCCTGGACCGGCTGGGTGAGCTCTTTGGCCCGATCCCACTCGGTCCGCCGATCCCCCTGACGCGCCGCCCCGAGCCGGAGCAGCGGGGCGAGCGGCGCATCGTCCGCCAGGGAGAGGGCGACGTCGCCTACTTGCAGGTGGACTATCACATCCCCGAGGCCGCCGCGCCCGACTTTTTTCCCCTGCTCGTGATGGATGCCGCCCTGACCGGCCCGCCGCGTATGGCCTCTTCGGGGGGCGCAGGCACAAACCGCAGCTCGCGTCTCTACAAGGCGCTGGTCGAGGCGGAGCTGGCGACCTCGGTACACGGTGGGTCGCTGGTCACGCGCGATCCGTACGTCTACGAGCTGGGCGCCACGGTGCGGGCCGGGCACACGCTCGGCGAGGTCGAGGACGCGCTCTCTGAGGTCCTGGACGGGATCGCGGGGGACTCGATCACTGAAGCAGAGCTGATCAAGGCGATCAAGCAGTCCAAGGCCCAGTTCGCCTACGCCGCCGAACGGGCCACCAACCAGGCCTACTGGCTTGGGCTCGCCGAGATGATCGCCGGGTACACCTGGTTCGAGACGTTCATCGACCGTCTGTCTGCGGTGACCATTGAGGACGTCGGTCGCGTGGCCCGGACCTACCTCAGGGCGTCGAATCGCACGGTCGGATGGTACGTGCCCGACGTGAATGGCGACTCTCCGGGGGCAGCGGCGAGGAGGGAGCCCCATGGCTAGCACGCAGATCAACCTCTCCTCCCTCCCCGGCCCGGAGACGATCGCCCGGCGTGTCTTTGACAACGGCATCACCGGCCTGGCGCACGAGAATTTCAGCTCCGAGTCTGCCGTCGTCCACGGTTGGATCTGGGCCGGCGGCATTGACGTGCCTCCCGAGCAGGCTGGGCTGGCCAACCTCACCGCTTCGATGCTCACCCGCGGGACCGAGCGGCGTACCTTTGCCCAGATCGGGGAAGAGATCGAGTCTGTAGGGGCATCCCTGCACGTGGGCAGCGGCGGTCACACGACGCGCTTTACCGCCAAGTGCCTGGTCGAGGACCTGCCCCTGATCCTGGACATCCTCGCCGACGGCCTGCGACACCCCACCTTCCCCGCCGAGCACGTCGAGAAGCGACGGGGGGAGATCCTGACCGCCATCCAGCAGCGAGATCACGACACGCAGGTCGTAGCCTCTCTGCGCTTTGCCAGGCTCGCCTACCCGGACCATCCCTACGGGTACAGCCAGGTTGGGTACCAGGACACCGTCAGCAGCCTCACGCGTGCGGACATCGAGGCCTACTACCGGCGGTGCTACGGCCCGCAGGGCATGGTGATCATCGTCGTCGGCGCCCTCGCCCGAGAGCGCGCCCTCGATCTCATGGAAGAAGCCCTGGGCACCTGGGTAGGCACGCCGCGCGACCGCCCTTCCCTGCCCCCTGTCCTCCCCATCACCGCCGTTCGCGAGGAGCGCGCAGCAATCCCCGGCAAGACACAGAGCGACCTCGTACTGGGCTGGGTGGGCCTGGAGCGGATGGACCCGGGCTTCATCCAGGCCTACGTGGCCGACTGCGTGCTCGGTCAATTCGGGATGATGGGACGGATCGGCGAGCACCTGCGCAACGAGCAGGGGCTGGCCTACTATGCCTACACCAGCCTCGACGCCGGCCTGGGGCCCGGGCCGTGGACGGTGAGGGCTGGGGTGGCCCCAGACGACGTCGAGCGCGCCATCGAGACCATCCTCTTCCAGGTACGCCGCTTGCAGCGCGAGCCGGTCGGCCAGGAGGAGCTCTCTGACAACAAGTCCTTCATCATCGGCTCCCTGCCCCTGGACCTGGAGGGAAACGAGGAGGTGGCGGCACAGATCGCCAGCCTCGAGCTGTATCAACTGGGGCTGGACTACCTGCGGCGTTTCCCTGGACTGATCGAGGCCCTGACCCCCGAAGACCTGATGGCCACCGCCCAGAGATACCTGAACCCCGATGCATACGTCCTGTCGGTGGCCGGACCCCCACAAGGAGACAGAGTCTAGATGGCATCTCACAAGGCCTCTCACGGCCCGGTGTATGCGTTCATCATGGCGGGCGGTGTGGGGACACGTCTCTGGCCCCGCAGCCGGAGGCGCACCCCCAAGCAGTTCATCGACCTCGTCTCAGGAGAGACGATGCTCCAGGATGCCTATCGCCGCCTCCTGCCCGCCGTGCCGCCAGCGCAGATCCTCGTTGGCGTCGGCAGCGACCACGTGTCCACGGTGCGCGAGCAGTTGCCCGACCTGCCCGCGGAGAACATCGTCGTCGAACCGTCTGCGCGAGGCACTGCCCCAGCGATCGGGCTGGGAGCGCTGCACATTCATCGCCGTGACCCAGAGGCGGTGATGGCTGTGGTCACCGCCGACCACCACATCGGCAACGCGGCGCTCTATCGGCGCGCCCTGATGGCCGCCGCCCAGGTCGCCGAGGACGGGCACCTGGTCACCCTGGGGATCACGCCCGGCTTTGCCTCGACCGGCTATGGCTATATCCGCCGTGGGGAGCGCCTCTGTGCCGTGGATGGCTTTGACGCCTATCGCGCCCTCCGCTTCACCGAAAAGCCGGCCCCCGCGATGGCCCAGGCGTTCGTCGACAGCGGGATGTATAGCTGGAACAGCGGGATGTTTATCTGGAAAGTCGGTGCGATCTGGGGTGCGTTCGCGCGTCTCATGCCCGACCTGCACGCCCGCCTGGCAGAGATCGAGCGCGCCTGGGGCACGCCTGACCAGCAGGCCGTGTTCGAGCGGGCGTGGTCGGAGGTGCAACAGCAGACCATCGACTATGGCATCATGGAGCGCGCGCACGACGTGGCGGTGATCCCCGTCCGTATCGACTGGGACGATGTCGGCAGTTGGCAGACCCTGATGCAGCTCCTCGAGGCCGACGACAGCGGCAACGCCCTCGCCGGCGATCACATCGTCCTCGATACGCGGGACACCCTGGTGTACAGCCCGAAAAAGCTGGTCGCTGCCATTGGCCTGCAGGGCATGATCATCATCGAGACCGACGATGCCCTGTTGGTCTGCCCGCGCGAGCGCTCGCAGCAAGTGCGCAGGATTGTCGACGCCCTTCGCGACAGGGGGAGAGAGGATCTCTTGTAGCTCAGAACCCGCCCCCTCCAGCACACATTCACACCGACGGCGCTGTGAACCGCACAATAGTGGACCCGTTCATCGCGCCCGCAAAGGCGCGTTTTCCGTGTCCGCCCTCAGGAGTTCCCGGGGGGTGAGCAGCAAGGGGATTGGCAGACGGTGCCCACGAGCTCTGACAAGGTGGCAAAGCTGTGCGGGATCAAGCTCGCACCCAAGGTATACAACGAGTTCATCCGCAACAAGGTCCAGGTGCCCTAGTCCTCACGCTTCAGCGGCTTGAGAGGTCATCTGGTGGTACGGAAAGGAGACCGACGTGTACAAAAAGCTGTTCATCCCCGGTCCCACCCACGTGCGAGACGAGATCCTCCGCGCCCAGGCCCGGCCGATGCTCGGCCATCGCGCTCCCGAGTACGCCGAGCTCCAGCGCGCGGTCACCGCCAAGCTGCAGACCATGCTCTACACCACGGGGCGCGTCTTTCTCTTTGCCTCTTCTTCCACAGGCGTGATGGAGGGCGTAGTCCGCCAGTGCTCGGCGGGCGTAGTCCGCCAGTGCTCGGCGGGCGTAGTCCGCCAGTGCTCGGCGGGCGTAGTGCGCCAGTCCTC
>JADHXD010000146.1 GCA_016783145.1 Anaerolineae bacterium | reverse complement strand
GCCTACTACTCTCTGGGGAAGGCGCAGGAGGCGATCGGCTACTATGAGCGTGCGCTGGCCATCGCCCAGGAGGCCGGCGACCGGCGCGGGGAGGGGAGTCATCTCGGCAACCTGGGGGGTGCCTACTACTCCCTGGGGAAGGTGGAGAAGGCGATCGGCAACTACGAGGATGGGCTGGCCATCGCCCGGGAGATCGGAGACCGCCTCGCAGAGGGGAGTCATCTCGGCAACCTGGGGAGTGTCTACTGCGACCTGGGGAAGGTGGAGGAGGCGATCGGCTACCTCGAGCGTGCGCTGGACATCGCCCGGGAGATCGGCGACCGGCGCGGGGAGGGGAACGCACTCGGCAACCTGGGGAGTACCTACCGCAACCTGGGGAAGGTGGGGGAGGCGATCGACTACTACCAGCGTGCGCTGGCCATCGCTCAGGAGATCGGCGACCGGCGCGGGGAGGAGACCCAACTCGGCAACCTGGGGTTGGCCTACAGCGACCTGGAGCAGGCGGAGGCGGCGATCGGCTACCACGAGCGAGCGCTGGCCATCGCCCAGGAGATCGGCGACCGGCGCGGGGAGGGGATCGCACTCGGCAACCTGGGGAGCGCTCACTACTCCCTGGAGAAGATGGGGGAAGTGATCGGCTACACCAAGCGTGGGCTGGCCATCGCCCGGGAGGTCGGCGACCGACGGAATGAGGGTAACTGGCTCGGCAACCTGGGGCGTGCCTACTACTCCCTGGGGACGGTGGGGGAGGCGATCAGGTACCACAGGCGTGCGCTGGCCATCTCCCAGGAGCTCGGCGACCGGCGCGGGGAGAGCATAGATCTTCTCAACCTGGGGTTGGCCTACCGCGCCCTGGGGAAAGTAGAAGAGGCGATCGGGTATCACGAGCGTGCGCTGGCCATCTCCCAGGAGCTCGGCGACCGGCGCGGGGAGGGAGACCATAATTGGAACCTCGGGCTCCTGTATGAAGAGACGGACCCCGCCCGGGCGGTGGAGCTGATGTCCGTCTGCGTCGAGTACGAGCGCGAGATTGGCCATCCCGATGCGGAGGCCGATGCGGAGCGCGTGGCCAGGATCCAGGAAAAGCTCGCAGGGGGCGCGCAGGAGGCGGGGCAGGAGGAGTAGTCCTCGGGCGCGGTTCGGGTCCGGGGGGTACGGTGGGCGAGGTACCGGGGTCCGCTTCATCAACAGCGAAATGACGTTACCGGAGTCCACTGTGGGTAGTCCTGGAGGTGGTTGGAGGGGAAGAGGCCCCCACCCCAGCTGCTGCGCGACCCCGCTGCGAACGGCGGGATGCTGCGCGACCCCGCGGAAGAGCGCAGGGGAGGGAGAAACGCCCCCACCTCCCCTTGCGGGGATCTGCGACCGGCCCTCCCCCGCGGCAGACCGCAGGGGAGGGAAAGACAGCCCCCACCCCAGCCCTCCCCCGCGGCAGACCGCAGGGGAGGGAGGCACTCCCCACCCCGACCCTCCCGCGCGGCGGCCAAGGAAGCCGCCCTCCTGGCAAGCCGCTGTGCAGCTTTAGACTCGCGCTCGAGATGCTGGCCCGCGATGTGGACATCGAACGTTCACCGGAGGAGCTCAGGTAATGGCACTCTCGCATCTATGTCGATGAAGTGGGCAACCACGACCTGACCCACGCTGACGATCCCAACCAGCGCTTTTTTTCGTTGACCGGCGTGATCCTCGAGTCCGGGTACACCCTGCACGTCCTCAGACCAGAGATGGATCGCATCAAGCGCGAGTTCTTTCAGCGCGATCCCGATGAGCCCGTGATCTTGCACCGCAAGGAACTGGTCAAGCAGATCGCGGGGTACGGCAAGAAGCTTCTGCCTTGAGAAAGAAAAAAGAGAGACGCCCGCGAGGGCGCTCTCCCGATGGCCTACGGCCATCCACCTCCAATGAATGGATTGACTACAGCATACCACAATTGAGCAGCGAGCGCAAGGGTTTTTCGAGACATTTCATACTTGACAACAGAACATATGTTCTGGTATAATAGGAGCACCGGTCCCTGAGAGTGCCTCTACAGGGCCGGTCTCCCTGAGCCGGGCTCCCCCCGCCCGGCTCTTTTTTTTGTGGGTGGCGGAGGGCGGGGACAAGCCCGCCCCTACACGTGGGTGACGGAGGGTAGGGACGGAGGGCGGGGACAGGCCCGCCCCTACACGTGGCTGGCGGGTCGGCGATGCGCCGATTTGACAACTGGGCGTGGGTGGAGTAGAATTAGAACGTTTGTTCTATTTCCGATCGCCCCTCCCAGGGGTCGCAGGCCGGAGAGGAGAGAAGCAGATGGCGCTGGACGTGTATTTTCAGCAGGACGTTCGCCGGAATATCGTCGCGGTGGCGGTGGCGATGCTGTCGGCGGCTGCCGCGCACGGGGTGACGAACGTAGAGTACTGCCGGGGGGTGCTGGATACCTCGCGCGCGCAGGCGCTCAACCACGGGATGCCTTGGTCGGAGATCCTCAAGGAGCTGAGGGGCGCGCTGGTCGATGGCGGGCGCGGGGAGCTGCTGGATGCGCTGGCGCAGGTTATCCCCAGCGCGGTGTAGCCTGGCGCCCGATGGAGCAGTTGGATAGACGTTGCACAGTGATTGAGCGAATCTATCCACAGAGTCCACTGAAAAAAGCACTTTACCACTGAGACACGGAGTTCACAGAGAATGCCAAGAGCCTTAAATCTCTGTGGATATGTGTTGATTCTCTTCTGCTCTCCGTGTTCTCAGTGTCTCCGTGGTGGAAATGGCCTTTTTTCAGGAGAGTCATCCACAGATTACGCAGATGGCGCAGATTAGGAGAATCTGTGACAATCTGGGTCATCTGTGGATGATGGCGTTTTCTCCACTGTATGGCGTCGTTCAGCACATCCCACTCGTTTGACATCTGGCCCTCCTTTGTGATAAAATAGCGTTCCATCCCGAGCCTCCAACCCGCAGAGATCGTCAGGGGGCTCTTTTGCGTGACAGAAGGGACCGTTGTGCTGGCCAAGATCGCCGGTCCAACCCGGATCCAGCGGTCTGACCTCGCCCTCTACCGGCATGGAGCGCGAGGAGAGAGGCCAACAATCACAGAGGAGAGAGTACGATGCTCGAGCGCGTGAAGCGGAACGCGGGGCCGTTTTTTACGACCACGCTTGTTCTGACCGATGTGCTGCTTGCGAGTCTGGCCTTCTATATCGGCTACTTGATGCGACTGGCGATCCAGTGGCCCACCGTGCCAGACAACATCCAGCCCTTCCGTGCCTACGTGGGCATGCTCGCTGTCCAGATCGTGTGCGTGTTGGGCGTTTCCTTTTTCTATGGGCTCTATCGAGAGCAGCGCGCGCGTCCCTGGGTGGACGAGATGGCAACCATCGCCGGTGCGGTCTCGATCGGGACGCTGATCGCCATCGCCGGCACCTCCTTCCTGTTCAAGAACAGCTTGCTCGACCTGGACTATTCGCGCGGCATGGTCATCTATGCCTGGCTGCTGACCATCATGCTCTTTGGCGTGGGGCATTTCGTCCACCGTCGATTGAGTGCCTGGCTGCGCGAGCGCGGGTGGGAAGAGATCCGGGTGATCGTCGTGGGCAGCGGCGAGGTCGGGCAGATGATCGCCCAGAAGCTCATGCATTCGCCGGGGATGGGCTACCGCCTGGTGGGCATCGTCAACGGGCACGCCAGCACGCTGGTGCACGGCGTACCCATCCTGGGCACGGCGGACCAACTGCCAGAGCTGATCGCCGAGCACAACGTCGACGAGGTGATCATCGGGGAGCCCGAAGCCACGCACCAGGAGCTGCTGCGCCTGATCGCACTGTGCGAGCGAGGCCGGGTGAGGATCAAGATCTTTCCTGACCTCTTTCAGATCATGGCCTCAGAGATCAGCATCGGTGACCTGAACGGCCTGCCCTTGCTGAACGTGCACGACGTGGCGCTGCGCGGCTGGAAGCTGCAGATGAAGCGGGCGATGGACATCGCCGGGTCGGCGTTGGTCCTGGTCTTTCTGTCCCCCTTTTTCCTGCTCATCTCCCTGTTGATCAAGCTGGATTCGCCCGGCCCCATCCTGTACGCCCAGAAACGGATGGGTCTGGACGCCAAGCCCTTCTGGTTTCTCAAGTTCCGGTCCATGTGCACGGACGCAGAGAGCGAGGGCCCCGGCTGGACGACCAAGGATGACCCCCGCTGCACCCGGATGGGCAAGGTCTTGCGGCGTACCAACCTGGACGAGCTGCCACAGTTTATCAACGTCTTGCTGGGCGAGATGAGCCTGGTCGGACCGCGCCCCGAACGTCCGGTCTGGGTAGAGCAGTACCGGCGCAGCATCCCTCGCTACATGGATCGACACCGCGAAAAGGGAGGGATCACGGGTTGGGCCCAGGTCAACGACCTGCGGGGAGACACGTCGATCCCCGAACGGATCAAGTATGACCTGTGGTACATTGAGAACTGGTCGCTGGTGCTGGATCTCAAGATCGTCCTGCGGACGATCCTCCAGTTTGGCTCGAGCAAGAACGCGTACTGAGTGACCCGCTACGGCTGTTGCAGAGTCCGAGGAGGGCGCATCCCCCGATGCGCCCGGCTTGCCGGCGCACCGTGCCGCATCGGGGGATGCGGCACTCCTCAGCCAAATCAGGTGCCGCATCGGATGCGGCACTCCTCAGTCAAGTCAAGGGACAATGCAACAGCCCCAAGTGACCCGCGCAGGCTCACTTGAGAAATGTCGCCTATGGAAAGGCGACCTACTGGTAGGGCACTAGATAGCGCACGTGCAGGGGGCGTCATTTTATGACGCCCTCATCTTATGAACGCCGCTGTGGGACAATCTGGCTGTCGAGCCAGGGGAAGAGCAGGACCAGCACCGAGGGCACGGGGGCGAGGACGGTGGCGTCGAGAATGAACGACCCGCCCCGCTCCCGGGTGACGAGGCGAACCGTTTCCATGCCGTCCCACAGATCAAACGCTCGCTGATCCGCCGAGATCGGTTTAAAGAGGTACGACTGATCGTCCAGGGCTGTCGTGAATCGCAGCCGAGGGATCCTGCCCGACCCGGCATATTCGAGCGGAGAGAGCAGGCGGAACGCCGGGTCCTTGCTTGGCAAGTAGACCACGGGATAGGTGAGCTGGTCTGGACGATCCCTGTCTTTTCTGGGCTGCAGGGTGCGAAAGCGCGTACCGTCCGTGGTCTCGATGTGGGCGCTCTGGTTAAAGATCCCCTTTACCGTGACGGTACCGACGCCCGGGGACACATACTCCTCGCGAAGGATGGGCACGGTGTTCGCAAGCTCAAAGGTGACTCGGGTGCCCTCCTGCAGGTACACGACTGCCATCCTGGCCTCCTGACGCGTTCTCGCAAAGTATGGTACAATAGAGTGGAGCGTACGTGCCCATTTTACACCCGAGTCGCTCGGCGGTCAAAGCCGGGGATGAGGTTCACCACGAAGGCACAGAGGGCACCGAGAAGAGCGCAGAGGAGCACATGCCCTCTGCGAGGATCTCTGCGCGCCGCTGGCGCACAAGCGAGCCGCTGGCGCACAAGCGAGCCGCTGGCGCACAAGCGAGCCGCTTGTGCTACGGTGAGGACCACGGTGACAGAGGGCACCGAGAAGAGCGCAGAGGGAAGCGGATGGACGTGCGGCGTCACGTGGTGAGGACCATTCAGCGAGAAGGGCTGGTCTCGGCCGGGGATCGCGTCGTCGTGGGTGTGTCTGGCGGGCCCGATTCGCTGTGCCTGCTGCACCTGCTGTGGGCCAGCCGGGGTGAGCTGGACATTGAGGTCTATGCCGCGCATTTGAATCACATGATCCGCGGCTCCGACGCGGACGAGGATGCCCGGTTCGTGGCTGAGCTGGCTGCGGCGTGGCAGGTTCCCTGCGTGGTGGCGGCACGCGACGTGCCCCAGGTCGCCCGCAGGCACAAGCTGGCGATCGAGGAGGCGGCGCGGCGGGTACGGTACGCGTTCCTTTCCGAGGTGGCAGAACAGGTGGGGGCAGCGCGCATCGCCGTAGGTCACAACGCGGGCGATCAGAGCGAAACGGTGTTGATGCATTGGCTGCGCGGCGCGGGCCTCGCCGGCCTGCGGGGCATGCTGCCCGCGATCCGCATGGCCGACCTGCGCCTGATCGCGCGGCCCGAGGGACGGGGTGACCTGTGGCTGATCCGCCCCCTGCTCGAGACCGAGCGCGCGGACATCGAGCGCTACTGTGCGCAGCAGGGGATCGTCCCCCGGTTTGACCGCTCGAACCTGGATACGACGCTGTATCGCAACAAGCTGCGGCACGTGCTGCTGCCCTACCTGGAGCGAGAGTTCAAGCCTCGCTTTCGGCACATCCTGCGCCGCAGCGCGCGGGTGATCCGCGACGACTATGACCTGCTGCGCCAGCTTGCCGACCGCGCCTGGGAGGAGACCGTCCGGGAGGTGTCGGATGTGGCAGTGGCCTTTGACCTGGGGGCGTGGCGAGCGCTGCACCCCTCCTTGCAGAGGGCCACGATCCGCCGGGGCACAGAGCGCTTGCGCTGGAGCCTGCGAGACGTGAACTATCAGCATATCGAGGCCGCGGTGCAGGTGGGGCGGCACGGCGCGGCGGGCGCGCGGGCCACGCTGCCACGAGGGGTGATGCTCACCGTCGGCTATACGAGGCTGACCCTTGCCGATGCCGGTTTTGTCCCTCGGCCCGACTTTGTCACCTCGAGCGCAGATCCGGTTCGCCTTGCGGTGCCCGGCAGGACGCCCATCGGGGAGGGGCAGCGCGCCGAGGTGCGGATCCTCGCCAGGGCCGCGCTGCCCCCCGGCTGGTCGCAGAACACCGATCGGGGGCGGGCCTACCTGGATGCCGACGTGCTGGGAGGGGAGCTGACCCTTCGCCAGCGGCGAGCCAGCGACCGTTTCTGCCCCTTTGGGCTGCAGGGCCATCACAAGCTGGTCAGCGAGCTGCTGATCAACGAGAAGGTGCCCGCCTGGTGGCGAGACCAGGTCCCACTGTTGGTGCGCGGCGATGGCGAGATCATGTGGGTGTGCGGGTGGCGCATAGACGAGCGAGCCAGGGTGAGGGAAGACACGGCGCGGGTGGCCGTGATTCACCTGACCACCGAGGAATAGAGGACCGAGCGAATGTCTGAAGAGCAGACCCAACCGCTGAGCGAGCGCGAGTTGGAGCTGGTGCGGCTGTTGAGCACGGGCCTGAGCAACAAAGAGATCGGCAATGAGCTGTACATCAGCCCAAACACGGTCAAGGTCCACCTGCGCAACATCTATGGCAAGCTGAACGTCAGCTCGCGCACCGAAGCGACGATGGTGGCGGTGAGAATGGGCTGGGTGGACATCGGCACCCAGGACGAGCAGCCCGCCGCCGACCAGGACGGGCCCACTCCCGAGCTTGCCGCGCCCGAGGAGACGCGCACCGTGCTGCCGCCGCTGGCGCCCTGGCAGCGCGCAACCCTGATCGCCTCCGCGCTGCTGGTGGCCCTCGGCCTGTGGCTGATCTGGCCCGGTGAGGCCAGGCAGCCTGAGCCCTTTCCAGACGCCCGCCCCCAAAGCCCTCGCCTGAGCCTGTCTGCAGCATCGCGCTGGCAGAGCCTGGCACAAATGCCCACGCCGCGCAGACGGCTGGCGGTCGTCGCCCATCGCGGGCTGATCTATGCCATCGGTGGCTCCACGCGGTCTGGCGTCAGCGACGTGGTCGAGATCTATGCGCCGGACGAGGACGATTGGACGCGCGGGGTGGACAAGCCCACGGCCGTGGAAAGCATTGGGGCGGTGGTCCTCGAGGGCAGGATCTATGTGCCGGGAGGCAGGCTGGACGATGGCCAGATGAGCGACCGGCTCGAGGTTTTGGAGCCCGGCGAGGGGGCACAGGGGACCTGGACCGCGGCCAAGGGGCTGCCCAAGGGGGTGGGCGCGTATGCGATCGCCGCCCAGGGGGATGCGCTGTACCTGTTTGGGGGGTATGACGGGAGCACCTACCTTGCAGACACGTACCGGTACAGTCCGGCAGGGGACGAATGGGTGGCCCTGTCGCCGATGCCCACGGCTCGCGCCTTTGCCGGTGCGGGCACGGTCGACGGGCGCGTCTATGTCGTCGGTGGCTACGATGGCCAGGTCGAGCTGGCGCTCTGCGAGGCGTACGATGCCGCCCAGGACAGGTGGGAGACCTGCCCGGCAATGAACGCGCCGCGCGGTGGCGTGGGCGTGGCGGTGGTCGCCGACACGCTGTATGCCATCGGCGGTGGGTGGGACAGCTACCTGGTGGAAAACGAGTACCTGAGCCCGATCCAGGGAACCTGGAAGACGTTCCCCTCGCCCGTCCTCCAGGAGTGGCGGGACCTGGGGGTCGCCGTGAACGAGACATCGTTCTATGCCATCGGCGGATGGGATGGCGAGTTCCTGGGGACGAACCAGGCCTATCGAGCGCTCTACCGCCTCTACCTCCCGGGCACGATGGGAGGGCGAGACAGCTCGGCTGAATAGGACACGCGGAGGAGAGATGAGAATTGGCATCGTCGGTGCCGGGATCACCGGACTGACCGCTGGCTACGAGTTGAGCAAGCGCGGACACCAGGTCACGATCTATGAAGCAGAGCCGATCCCCGGAGGGCTGTCCTCGGGGTTCCGGATCGCAGGGTGGGACTGGACGCTGGACCGGTTCTACCGGCACATATTCGCCGGGGACAGAGAGATCATCAACCTGGCGGCAGAGCTGGGTGCGCGATTGACGTTCACCAGCCCCAAGACCTCGGTGTGGGTCAACGGCAAGCCCTACGTCTATGACAATATCCAGGGCGTCGCCCTCTATCCGAACCTGCCCCTCCCTCTGAACCTGCGCATCGGGGTCGTCGTCGCCTACCTCAAGTACCTGGTGCGAAACGGGACCGGGCTGGAGTGCATCACCGCGCACCGATGGATCCCGCGAGCGATGGGCCAGCGGAGCTACCAGGAGATATGGGAGCCCATGCTGCGCGGCAAGTTCAAGGCTCACTACGATCGGGTGAACATGGCCTGGTTCTGGGCGCGCTTTGCGGCCCGCACCAAGCGCCTGGGGTACTTAAACGGGGGATTCCAGGCCTTCATCGACCGGCTCGCCGAGGCCGTCCGCGGCAACGGCGGAGAGATTCGCTTTTCCACAGCGGTCCGCGAGATCGCACAGATCGGGGACCAGGTGGCGTTGATGCTCCCGCAGGAAAAGAGCGTCACGTACGACCGGGTGCTGACCACGACCTCGCCGGGCAAGCTGCGGGAGACCGTGGTCGGCCTGCCTCCCGAATTCGGGGACGATCTGGCTCGACTCAAGTCTATGGCCACGGTCGTGCTCATCCTGGCCCTCAAGCGCTCGGTCCTCACGGATGGGACATATTGGCTCAACCTGCCGCACGGCGAGTTCCCCTGCCTGTCGATGGTCGAGCACACCAACTACCAGGACAAGGCGCACTATGGCGGCGAGGTGATCGTCTACCTGGGCGACTACCTGCCCGCCGACGCACCCGAGATGGGGTTGGGGACCGACGAGCTGTACGCTCGTTACCGCCCGGCGCTGATCAAGGTCTGCCCCGACTATGAGGACGGATGGGTGCGCGACATGTGGTCTTTTCGCGAGCCCTACGCGCAGCCCGTGCCTGAGGTCAATCACTCGCAGCGGGTGCCCGCGGTGGGGACGCCGATCATCCCCAACCTGTACTGGGCCTGCATGCACCACGTGTACCCCTGGGATCGAGGCACCAACTATGCGGTCGAGCTGGGGCAGCGGGTCGCCCGGTGGATGGCCCAGTGAACCTTTGCAGGAGGTGGCGTTGACAAAGAGAATCTGTGTGATCGGAACGGGATATGCTGGCCTGGCGAATGCCGCGTGCCTGGCAGATCTGGGCAATGGCGTCATCGGGGTGGATCGCGATCAGGCCAAGATCGAGCAGCTCAACCACGGCGTGCTGCCGATCTATGAGCCCGGCCTGGCCGAGATCGTGCGCCGGAACATTCAGGCCGGGCGACTGGTTTTCTCGACGTCGTACGACGAGGGCATGCAGGACGCAGAACTGGTTTTTGTATGCGTCGGCACGCCCTCTGGGGTAGAAGGGGAAACGGATCTTGCGGACGTGGAGCAGGCGGCCATCGAAGTGGCCAAGCGCATTCACCAGCCGGTGGTGATCGTCAACCGCAGCACGGTGCCCATCGGCACCGGAGACTGGATGTCCGACATCATCCGCGACCATCTCCAGAGTCCGGACACACCGTTCACGATGGTCAGCAATCCAGAGTTTCTGCGCGAGGGATCGGCAGTGTACGACTGGATGCATCCCGATCGCATCGTGCTGGGCACCACAGACCCACCGGCAGCAGAAAAGGTGTCTCAGCTCTATCGCTCATTGGGAGCCGAGCTGATCATCACCGATCCGCGCACGGCCGAGATGATAAAGTACGCGGCAAACGCCTTTCTGGCCTCCAAGATCTCGTTCATCAACGAGATCGCCAACATCTGCGAGGCCCTGGGCGCAGACGTACGGACCGTGGCCCACGGCATGGGCACCGATCAACGGATCTCGCCTCACTTTCTGGAAGCGGGCATCGGTTGGGGAGGATCGTGCTTTCCCAAGGACGTCAAGGCCCTGGCCTACATCGCCGCCGTGCACGGGCAGCACCCGCAGATGCTGCGCGCCGTGATGGAGATCAACACCGACCAGCGCAAGCGCGCGGTGACCAAGGTGCGCGAGATACTGGGCGGCTTTCGCGGCAAGGTGATCGGGGTGTGGGGGCTGACCTTTAAACCGAACACCGATGACCTGCGCGATGCGCCTTCGATCAGCATTATCCACATGCTGCAGAACGAAGGCGCGATCGTCCGCGCCTATGACCCGGTGGCCATGGACAAGGCCCGAAACATGCTCCCCCGCATCGTGTACTGCGACAGCCCCTATTCCGCTGCCGAAGACGCCGACGCCGTGTTCCTGGTCACAGAGTGGAATGAGTTCAAACAGCTCGATATGGCCCGCGTCCGTGACTTGATGCGCCGGCCCATCCTGCTCGATGGACGGAACGTGTACGATCCGCAGAGGATGAGAGAGATGGGCTTTATCTATCGCGGAATGGGACGGGGATACAGCGGGGAGAGCCTGCGATGAGCGACGGCGAGCGGACGACCCCCGTGCCCCCCTCGGTCGGCGTGGACCTGGTCGAGATCCCCCGTATCGCCCGCGCGATCGAGCGATGGGGAGACCGCATGCTGAAGCGGGTGTACACGCCAGCCGAACTCGCGCTCTGCCGGGGCCGCGTGCCCGAGCTGGCGGCTCGCTTTGCGGCCAAGGAAGCGGTCTCCAAGGCGCTGGGCGTGGGCATCTGGTGGCGCGGCGGCATCGGCTGGAAAGACGCAGAAGTGCTGTCCGACCCGATCGGCAAGCCAGAGGTGTTTCTCTATGGACGGGCGGCGGATCGAGCGCGCGAGCTCGGCCTCGACCAGTGGGCGATCAGCCTGTCGCACACCCAGGAGCAGGCGATCGCCGTGGTCGTTGCCACCCGAAACGGTCGTTTCAGCCTCTGATATGAGCACAGGGCTGATCCGGCAGGCCGCCCCGGCCGACGAGAACGCTGTCAGCGGCTTGTTGTACCAGGCCGGCCGTTCGACCTGCCAGATGCCCTCGGAGGACCTGGGCCGCGCGCTGAGCGCCCACCCCTTTTACCTGATCGAGGAAAATGGGCACCTGGGCTGCGTGTGTGGCCTGGAGGTCGGGCCGGAGACCGTGGCCCAGATACGGATCTTTGCCCTGCTGGATGGCTGGTCGCTGCGCGAGACGCTGGCTGTCCTCCTGCCCCTGGTTCAGCGCGCGCTGTGTCGGAAGGGAGTGACCACGCTGGCCTACGTCGGCGCGGCGAGGTGGCTTGAGGACGGGTTGGCCGCCCACGGATTCCGCCGCAGCCAGACGATCGTCAGCATGCAGAAAACCGACCTGAGCACCCCCGACCGCGGAAACGTGCAGGTGAAGGTCCGGCCAGCGACCCCGTCCGATATCGCAGCCATCCTGGCGATCGATCAGGCGGCGTTCGAGCTCATATGGCGTCATACGGTTGGCGCGCTAGCCACGCGCCTGGCCGAGTGCGCCTTCTTTTGCGTTGCCGACCTGGACGGTAGGACGGTGGGATACCTCTACCTCAGCCTGATCGGGAGACACGCGCACCTGTCGCGCATCGCGGTGCACCCCGCACACTGGGGGGGGCACATCGGCGTGCGGCTGCTGTCTGAAGCAGTCAGGTTCTGTCGCCATCGCCAGGTCTTTGGCCTCACCCTCAACACCCAGCAGGACAATCAACGAGCGCGCCGCCTCTACGAGTGGTTCGGGTTCAAGGCCTTGGGCGAGGAGGCGCAGGTATTGGTCCGCGACCTCCCCCCAGGGTGACGAGCGTAGGGAACACACCCTACGGCGGCGCGTAAGAAACGCGCCTACGGCGGTGCGTAGGAAACGCACCCTACGGTGGTGTGTAGGAAACGCACCCTACGGTGGTGTGTAGGAAACGCGCCCTACGGCGGTGTGTAGGAAACGCACCCTACGGCGGTGCGTAGGAAACGCACCCTACGGCGGTGTGTAGGAAACGCACCCTACGGCGGTGTGTAGGAAACGCGCCCTACCGCAGCTTGATCGCTTGCCCCCGTGCCCAAACTCAGGTATAATGGAATGGACGATCGCTCCCGACAGGCCGAGAGGGAACTGGCCC
>JADHXD010000027.1 GCA_016783145.1 Anaerolineae bacterium | reverse complement strand
TGATCCACCTGCGGGTGGATCACGATCAAATCCCCTCCCTCGACGGCCTGCTCCTCGCCATCCAGACTGACCAAGGCCTGGCCACCTTGGCGGGGACCCTCGATCGGCTCGCGACGGCGGCTGCCAGGAGGGTAGAGGAGGAGGGGCGAGAGCTCCATAGGCTGCATAAGCTGGCCTGGGCGTGCGCGGAGGTGCGGCTCAAGCGGAGGCAGCGCACCATCGCGATGCGGCGGCGCGCGGCTCAGTGGGGGCGAGGTGGAGTGGTTGCGGGGCGACGAGATCGTGACTGGATGATGCGCCGCAGCCGGAGGTGGGCGGACCGAAGATAGCATGGTTCGACCTACCCGGGAGGGCATGGCTTGGTGGAGCAGGGTGACTATGCCCGCTGGGGTTGGGGGACTAGGGGGCACGGTTCGGATTCGTGAGAGCGTCAGACCGAGCCCTATCAAGGACAGGGAGGGCGGCTTGGGTCGCTGCTCTTTTCTTCCTGCTCCTCCCCACCTACTCGTGCCTGCTGGAGGGGTGGGATCACCGGTCTCGGGTAGGATTGATGTTCTCGAGTGGCCGACTCTCGATCGGGCAGTATGGCAAACCTCAGACCACGTCTCTGTCTACTGCTAGAGGTAACCTGATGCCCATCTCCCCTTCCCAAGGTCTGTAATCCAGCGACTGGTGACGAAAGTAGGTGTTGTAGAGGTCGGCGTAGTGTCCGCCTGCCTCGAGCAACCCATCGTGAGTGCCCTCCTCGATAATCTTGCCACCCTCGAGGACGATGGTCCGGTCCGCATTCTTGACCGTGGACAGTCGATGCGCGATGATGATCGACGTCCGGTCCCGGAATACGACCTCCAGCCCTTCCTGGATCTGGGCCTCCGTGAACGGATCGACGCTGGCGGTCGCTTCGTCAAGGACCAGGATCGCCGGGTCGTGGATCAGCACGCGGGCCAGGGCTGCGAGCTGGCGTTGGCCCATCGAAAGGCTCGCCCCTCTTTCACCCACATCCGTATGCAATCCCTGCGGTAGATCGTCCAGCCAGTCGCCGTTGCCGATTCCTCGTGCTGCCATCAGCACCTCATCCTCACTGGCACCGGGCACGCCGTAGCGGATGTTGTCCAGCAGCGTGCCAGAGAAGAGGAATGGAGCCTGTGGAACCATCCCGATCTGCCTGCGGTACTCGGTCAGGTTCAGGGTGCGGATGTCTCTCTCATCGATCAGGATCTGCCCGTCCTGGAACTCGTAGAAACGGGCGATCAATCGGGCCAGGCTCGATTTGCCTGCTCCGGTGTGCCCGACAAAGGCCAGAGTCTCCCCAGGCGCGATCGTCAGCGAAAAGTCCTCAAGTACGTCCTCACCTGGCCTGTAGGCAAAAGAGACCCCGTGAAACTCGATCTTGCCCTCCAGCGTGCCTACTGGCTGGCTGTCCGTCTGGATCACCTTGGGCTCAGCATCGATCAGGGCAAAAACGCGCTCGGCGGCAGAGAGCCCATCCTGGAACTGACTCCAGAATGAGGCAATGCTGGTCAGCGGAAAGAGAAACAGGCTGAGTGCCTGGATGAACAGGTACCACGTGCCGGGGGTGATCTCTCCGCGGATCGCGCTGGCTCCTCCTGCGTAGACGATGAGACCCGTGGCCAACGCAGCCATCACGTCCAGCGCCGGAAAGATGTTGTTCAGGACGATGCCCCGCTTCAGTCCGATGACGTACGTTTCCTGGTTGATGTCCTGGAACTCGCCATACAAGGCCTGCTCCTGGCGAAAGCTCTTGGCCACGCCAATGCCGCTGACCGACTCTTGAACGTTGGCGTTTACAGTCGCTCGCGCCTGCTTTGCCTGCAGAGTCACCTGGCGGGCCATCTTTCGTAAACTTAGCGACAGCAGGACCGTAAAGGGGGCTGTGGACAGCACGAGCAGCGTCAGTTTCCAGTTGATGAAGAGAAGGACGATCAGCAGGATGACGATCAGCACGACCTGGCTCATCAAATCCATCACCAGGGTGACGACCTGAGAAAAGTCCTGCGTGTCTGAGGTGACGCGGCTCACGATCCTGCCCGACGAGTTTTCGTCATAGAAGGACATGTCGTGCTCGGTGACGGTTTTGAACACATCTTGGCGCAGCTTGAGCACGACGTTGCCCGTCGCGGTCGCCGAAGCGCGCTGCCGCCAAAAGTTGAGGATCCAGGCGACAGCTCCCAGGGTCATGATCGTCAGGGAAAGCAGGACGATCGCTCCTGTGGTAGGGCCGGCAGCCAGCATATCGATCCCCCGCGTGATGAGCAGGGGCCGGGCTGTGTTGAAACCCGAGTTGAGAAGGATCATGGTCGCAACCAAGATCATGCGTCTCCGCTCGGGCTCAAAGTAGCCCACGATACGCCGGACCAACTCGCGGTCGCTGTAGGTCCGATCGTAGCTTTCAGTATCCAGACCGTGAAGGATGAATCCCATAGAGCCTCCTGCTATGGATCGGCGATCAAATAACTTGCGATTTCGCGCCTACATGCAGCCCGCTTTCGCGGAAACTGGTTGATCGCCGATCCAATGCTGCCGGCCTGCCCTCTTGAGCGTACAGGCCGAGCAGCTCTCGGCGAACTCGTTCGTGTCATCCATCGCCCAGGCTGCACGCCTCTCCCTCCAGGGGAGGCAGGTCGACCTCATAGCGTGCGAAAATGCGGCGGTAGGCTGAACATCGGCGGATCAACTCGTCGTGAGTGCCCTGATCGACCAGCCCGCCCTGGCGCAGCACCAGGATGCGGTCGGCCCACCGGATCTGGGACAGGCGGTGGGTGATCAGGAAGGTGGTGCGTCCCTGCTGCACCTTGTGCATCGCCGCCTGGATCTGATCCTCGGTCGCACTGTCGATGGCGCTGGTCGAATCGTCCAGGATCAAGACCCTGGGGTCAGTGAGAAAGGCGCGGGCGATGGCGATGCGCTGTCGCTGACCTCCAGAGAGCGTCACACCGCGCTCGCCGACCTCGGTGTCGTAGCCTTTTTCAAAGCTAAGGACAAAGTCGTGAGCCTGCGCCTCTCTAGCGCAGCGCTCGATCTCGTCTCGCGTCACCTGCTTGCCGACCCCAAAGGCGATGTTGTCTGCGATGGAGCGTGCAAAGAGAAAGACGTCTTGCTCTATGGTCGAGATCTGAGAGCGCAAGGAAGCGATGTTCCAGTCGCGCACGTCCACGCCGTCGATCAGGACGCGCCCCTCGTCCACATCATAGATGCGATTGATCAACTGGGTCAGCGTTGACTTGCCGGACCCGGTTTGCCCAACAATGGCGATGGTCTCCCCAGGCTGGGCACGAAAGCTGATGCCGCGCAGCACGGTGCTGCCGTTGTAACCAAAGCCGACGTTCTCAAAGACGACCTCGCCTCGTATCGACTGCTCGCGGCCTGCCCTGTTCTCATCTAGCTCTGTCTCGGCCTTGATCAGCTCCAAGATGCGCTCTGCGCCAGCGACGCCCAGTTCGACGAGGGTAAAGGTAAAGATCGAGATAAAGGTCGGAAACTGAAGCAGGCCCAGCAATCCCATAAAGGCGATGACGCTACCCAGGGTGATCGTGTCATTCAAGTAGAGGAGGAGAGCGTGCATAAAGCTCGCTGCCAGCATGATATAGTAAGCCAACAGCGGAAGGTAGCGAGCCTGGATCTCGCCCTGCTTGACAAACAGGTCGCGGTAGCGAGCAGCGCTCTCGGAGAACCTGGCCTGTTCCTGGCTTTCCTGGGCGGTCGCCTTGACTACTTCGATACCGGAGACCGATTCAGCTAGTCCAGCGTTCATCTCCCCAAACTGCTCTCGCTGCGCTTCAGCGACCGGGTTGAGCTGTCGTGTATAGTGCCAGATCGTCAGACCCAAGACGACGACAAAGACCAGGGGTCCCAGCAGCAGCTTGGGAGAGATAGAGCCGATGGCGAGGATGGGCATGATCAGGCTCATCAAAGAACTCAGGATCAACCGAACACCGGGACTGAACATCAGGTTGAGCTGTCGCACGTCGTTCGTCGCCCGCGCCATAAGGTCGCCGATGCGTTGGCGGCTATGAAACGTCTGGCTCTTGCCCAACAAGCTGATGTATAGCTCTTCTCGCGCATCACGCTCGAGGCGCTGAGCCACGAACTCGCTGATCACGCCACGCACGACATCAATCGCCGCCGTGCCCAACCTGAATCCCAGCAGACTGAGCGCCAGAATCAGCAACGTGCGGACGTTTCGCTCGGGGCTGATGACGTGGTCGAATGCGCGCCCCAGGTAAAGCGGGGCGCGGCTGTTGAGCCAGTTTGCCGCTATCGCCATCAAGGTGACAGCGATGGGAAAATGTGGATAGCGCATCACGTGCGAGATGATCCAGCGTGCGGGCCCTGCTCGATTGTATCGATATTCGCCTTCGACCGTAAACTCGCGCTTGTGCATAGGCCACTCCAAAGCTCACTTGTGCTCGATCTTGAGGCGGGTCCTTTCGGTTGCTTCATGCAGAAGGAGCATGGCAACCGACACGGCGATAAGAAACGGACCGATGCTCTCCACCCCCAGCCTTTCTGCCAACACGCCCCCCAGAGCCGGGATGGCGGCGAGGCCCAGCTTGACCGCTGTGATCTGATAGCCGATCGCATTCGCCGCGTGTTCGGCCCCAAGCCGCTCAGGTGTGTTTGAGGTGAGAACTGGGAACAGCGGCGACAAGGCAAACCCGGCCAGCGCGAGTCCCAGGAACGCGAGCGCCGGAGCGATATCTGACCAGATCAGCAGCGCGCCCAAGAGGACACCGCCCATACAGATCCGTACCAACCAGGTCACCCTGATCTTGTCCGCCACGATACCGAAAAAGACCCGTCCCAGGGTCATGCTCGCCCAGTATACGCTGATCCACATTCCGGCTGTCTGGGCACTGATCCCCCCGCCCTTCGGTGAACAAGGTGTACGACCATTGACCCGAAGAGGCCTCCATCCCGGTAAACGTGAAGAAGAGCAGAACGCTCAGCCACACTACGGGGCCTCAACGTGTCGCTGTCCTGAGCCTTGGCTGAGGGTTGGGAAGCGACGCCCAGGGACCGGGCAGGCTGCGGCCAGCGCCTGAGCGTCAGCCCAAAGCACATAGCCAGCAACACGTAGGCGACCACGACGACTGCACGTCCCCAGCGCCAGGAGTGTCCTGCACTGAGCAAGGAGGACATCACTACCGGTCCGATCGTCGCCCCAAGCCCAAAGCACGCGTGCAGCCAGTTCATTCGCCCTGCGCTCTCGTTGGCGGCAAAGTAGGTGTTGATCCCTGGGTTGATGGAGGCGATGCCTACCCCAGCCACCAGCCTGGACAGCACGACGACCGGCCACGTGGGCGCCAGGGCGTATCCCAGGTATCCCAGTCCGCCAACGATGCAGCTCGCGAGCAACAGGGTGCCGATCCCAAGCCTGTAGGTCAGTGTTCCGCTGCGAAAGGTGATGGTCAGAGATCCCAAGGTAGAGCTAGCTGCCAATCCAGGATCCGCCGGCAGCCAGAAGCATCCCTGCAGACGATGCATGTGTGCCGCACGTGGCGCACCGGGAAGCGAGATTGCGTATTGTATCAGCGAAGTGTACTCGACACAAGTCACGGCCCTGAGGGTCGATTGACATCCGGCCCAAAATGCGTTATAGTAAAAACAGAGCTTCCGGTGCCAATCACGATGCTCAACCATACCCCTCCACGATGGATGACAGACAGCGACCCGAGTAGGCAATGGGGAACGGATCGAGTAGTGTCCATATGTGCGCAGTGTCGGATCGAGCCAACAACCTGCAACGCTGGCTGAGCGAAAGAGAGCGCCTGGTCTTGCCCAGGTGGATGGCAGAGTTAATGCGGAAGGGTGGGCTTGAGAGCTTGGGACGGACCACCCGAGATCTCAGGCACCACGTCTTTCTCATCTACTATGACCGTCTGTGCCAGGCTGTCGTCACTGGCGAGACCGATGAGATGGATGGGATGCTGCGCAATCTGGTCAGGGAGCGCGTCGGTCAGAACTATGACATCCGGCAGATCCTGCAGTTCCCCCTGGAGCTCAAGTCGACCCTGTGGCGGCTGATCTCGCAAGAATTCGCACCTGCTGACGCCCAGGAAGTGCTGGATCTTCTCGATCCGATCCTCGATCACAGCACAGGTGTGTTGGTCGAGGCATATGCCCAGGTGACCGAGGCCGCGCTCAACGAGCGAGTAGATGAGTTGGAGTTTTTGACGCAACGGCTGGCGCAGGCGGGAGAGGAGCGGGAGCGAGCCTTTCGCCAGCTACATTCGCTGTACACCATCTCCAGGACCGTCAGTTCGACGCTGGATATTCGCGAGATGCTCGGGGCAATTGCGAGCAACTTGGTTGCCCACCCGGCCGTCGATCGCTGCAGTATATGGCTCGTTACATCGGAGGATACCTTGCGGGTAGGCGTCTGCAAAGGGCAGGGTGAATCGGATATGGCAGACGTCACGCTGCCCTTGAGCACATCCTCCTCGTTTCTGACGCGGGCTCTCCGGACTCGCAAGCGACAACGGCTCTCCAGCCAGGGAGATGCGCTGGCATCGATCTTTGACGGCCATACGGCGATGGCTATCCCTATGCTCAGTGAGACGCGACCGCTCGGCGTCGTTGTGATCGAGGCAGAGCCTCAGGCGGTATCTTTTGACTCGTCCATTGCCAGCTTTGTGCAGGCGGCCACGGAGCAAGCCGCCGTTGCCCTGGAGAATGCCCAACTGTACACCCGGATCACTCGCTTCAACCAGGATCTGGAAGAAAAGGTCCGGCAGCGCACGTCGGAGCTTGAGGAGATCAACAAGGAACAGGAACGGACGAACCGCGATCTGGAAAGGCTCGGTCGGACGATGTCAGATTTCATCAACATCGCCGCTCACGAACTCAAGACCCCGCTAACCCTGATCCATGGGTACTCTAATATCCTGCAGGACGATTCCACGATCCGGGGCAACCCCATGCTGGTCAAGATCTTGGGTGGGATCATCAAGGGTGGCGAGCGGCTGTATGACATCATCGAGAAGATGATCGATGTCTCCATGATCGACGGCCAGATTCTGCATCTTTGTCCCGCTCCGACCTCCGTGGGCAATCTCGTCCACACGTTGGCCGACAAAAACGCACAGGCCCTCCAAGAGCGCCGCCTCGCGCTCCTCTTGGGCGATTTCCGCGAGCTGCCCTACATCGAGGCGGATTCGCAGCGCCTGTTCCAGGTCTTTGACAACCTGCTTCTCAACGCGATCAAGTATACTCCGGATGGCGGCAGCATCGAGATCGATGCCTGGACGCTGGAAGGAGAGGCGGAGGAGGAGTGGGTTGAGGTCGTGTTCGCGGATTCGGGCATCGGCATCGACATCGAGCATCAAGAGCGGATCTTTGAAAAGTTCTACCAGACAGGTCGCGTGGCATTGCATTCGTCAGGCAAGACAAAGTTCAAGGGAGGGGGTCCTGGCTTGGGCTTGGCCATCGCAAAAGGCATTGTGGATGCCCATGGTGGCAAGATCTGGGTCAAGAGCGAGCGACACGACGAGCAGACCTGTCCGGGGAGCCAGTTTCACGTTGTCCTGCCTGTCAAGAGCCCGATCAGGACGGTCGAGGTCAGGTCGCCGTTCTCCTATGCCCCTACCTCCGACTGACCTGTCTTTGATGAGTTGTCCCCACGTTCCGCCTTGCTCTCTCTGTGAGCAGAGAGGAGTCGATCCCGCACGTAGACCAAAGGAGCAAAAGGCATGCCAGACGTGCAATTTGACAGGTACTACCGCTACGAAGACCTGACGCATATTCTGCGCGGGTACGCAAAAGAATACCCCCATCTGGTGCGCCTGGAGAGCATCGGCAAGAGCTACGAAGGACGTGATGTCTGGATGGTCACAGTGACCTGCTTTGCAGCGGGTGAGGACAGGGACAAGCCTGCACTGTGGGTTGATGGGAACATCCACGCCTCAGAGGTCTCGCCTTCCAGTGCGTGTCTCTACCTTATCCATCGCTTGGTGACGGAATACGCCAAGTCCCCTGACGTCTCGTATTGCCTGGATGCCCGGGCGTTCTACATCTGCCCGAGGGTGAATCCCGATGGTGCCGAGTGGGCACTGGCAGACAAGCCCAGACTGATCCGCTCCAGCACGCGGCCCTACCCGCACGATGAGGAGCCGATCGGTGGTCTGATGGAGCAGGATATCGACGGCGACGGACGGATGTTGATGATGCGGATCCCGGACCCCAGCGGGACGTGGAAAGTGTGTCCTGAGGAACCGCGTCTCCTCGTGCGTCGCGATCCAACCGAAACGGGTGGCCAGTACTACCGGCTGCTCGCCGAGGGACTGATCGAGGACTATGATGGGGTCACAATTCGCATCCGGCCCAAGAAGGAGCGGCTGGATCTGAATCGGAACTTCCCAGTGAATTGGCGCCAGGAGCACGAGCAGAAGGGCGCCGGGCCCTATCCGACGTCAGAGCCGGAGGTCGGGAACGTCGCACGCTTTGTGGCCGATCATCCGAACATCACAGGGGGCGTCGCCTTTCACACCTACAGCGGCGTGCTGCTGCGGCCGTACGATGACAGAGATGACAAGGCCTTCCCGGCTGAGGATCTATGGACGTACCAAAAAATCGGCCAGAAAGGCACCGAGATCACCGGCTATCCCGCAGTATCGGTGTATCACGACTTCCGCTACCATCCCAACGAGGTAATTACGGGTGGGTTCGATTCCTGGATGTACGATCACATGGGCTTGTTCGCCTGCACGGTAGAGATCTGGAGCCCACAGCGCCAGGCTGGCATTGAGGAGTACAAGTTTATTGACTGGTATCGCGAGCATCCCCTGGAAGATGACCTCAAGCTGCTCAAGTGGAGCGATGAGGTGCTCGGGGGCAGGGGGTACGTGGATTGGTATTCGTTTGACCATCCTCAGTTGGGACCGGTCGAGCTCGGAGGTTGGGACCGGCTCTATGCGTTCTACAACCCTCCTTCACAGTTCTTGGAGGCAGAGATCGCCCCCTTTGCGGACTGGTTGATCTGGCATCTGCTGATCTCGCCGCGTCTCGAGCTGTACGAGGTCGATGCAAAGCCCCTGGGCGCGGGGTCGTACCGCGTACGCATGGTCGTTCACAACACCGGCTGGCTGCCCAGCTATGTCACCAAGAAGGCGCTCGCGAAAAAGCTGGTGCGCGGTGTGGTGTGCGAGATCGAATTGCCCGAGGGCGTGACGTTGGAGACGGGCAAGCCTCGGGAGGAGCTGGGGCAACTGGAAGGCCGGGCCTACAAGCCTGTCGCTCCCGATGCAGACGACGCCACCGAGGAACGGGCCAAGGTCGAATGGGTCGTACGTGCTCCCAGTGGGGGCACGGTCAAGCTCACTGCGCGCCACGAGCGCGCGGGGAAGGTTACTGTAGAAGTGGAGCTACAGAATGGATATTGACTTTCCGATTATCGCGGTCACGGTGTACCAGGACCGAGCTCGTGTCACCCGGCGGAACACTGTGGAGCTGGAAGTGGGGACGCACGAACTGACGGTTCAGGACCTGACACTGCTTCTCGATCCGGATTCGGTGCGGGCCAGCGGAGAGGGCACAGCGCGGGTGCGGCTGCTCGGCGTGGATGTGCGCCGCACCTTCTTCACGGAGACCCCGTCTGTGCCAGCCGCGGACCTGAAGCGCCGGCTCCAGGAGAAACTGGACGGCGATCAGGTCCTGCAGGACGAGGCGACGCTGCTGGACAGCCAGTTGGGCATGCTCACCGGCATCAGCGAACACGCTGGCGAGAACCTGGCCCGCGGGATCGGCCTCGGACGGGCCAAAGTGGCGGATGGTGACGCGCTCCTCTCTTTTGTCGGCGCGCAACACGCCCAGTTCAGCGGCCGGAAGCGCGAGATCGCTGTGCGGCGTCGAGAGCTCGCAGCCGAGATCAAGGTGCTCGAGATGGAGCTGAAACGCCTCGCGGGCGCAAGCCCTCGGGAGCGGTATACGGCGACCATCGGCCTGGAGGTTCTGACGGATGGTCAGTTCGCGCTAGAGCTCGAGTACACCACGATAGGTGGCGCGCACTGGCGACCTCAATACGATCTGCGGCTGATCGAAGGGGTAGGGGAACCCCGGGTGGAGCTCACATACCTGGGTCAGGTGCAGCAGTCCACTGGGGAAGATTGGCCCAACGTCGATCTGACCCTCTCGACGGCGCGTCCGGCGGTTTCGGCAGAGCTGCCCAAGCTGTCACCCTGGTACATCCAGGTCTACGAGCCGCTCGCGACCCGCAGAGGTGGCAGGGACAGGTTGAGGCGGGCTCCCGCAGGGGCCACGAAAGCAGCCCTTGACGAGGGCGCAGAGATGGAGGAGGCTCTGGGCGGGGAGGACATGTTCATGGCTGCCGAGCCACTGCAGGCTGAGGTGGATGTCAGTGGGGCTGCTGTGGCTTATCACATCCCGCGCAAAGCAGAGATCCCGGCTGATAACACGCCGCACGAGACGGCAGTCCGAGTGCTTGAGTTCAGGCCAGAGCTGGATTACCTGACGGTTCCCAAGCTGATCGATGAGGTGTACCGCCGGGCCAAGGTGGTCAACGACTCCCAGGTAACGCTCTTGCCCGGAGCGGTATCTCTATTCCATGGCGGGGAATTCGTGGGCCGTGCGACGCTTCCCCTGGTCGCTCCTCAGGAGGAATTTGAAACCACACTGGGCATCGACGACCGGATCACCGCAGTGCGCAAGCTCGTGCTCAAGGAAGTGGCCAAGCAGTTCATCGGTGATCGCCGCTTGATCCGCTATGCTTACGAGACTGAGGTGAAGAACCTGCTGCCTCGTCCGGCCAAGGTCGTTGTGGGCGACCAGTTGCCTGTTGCCGGACACGAGGACATCAGAGTCAAAGCGGAAGAGATCGACCCGCCCCCCACTGGACAGAGCGAGCAGGGCGAATTGACGTGGGAGCTGGGACTCCAGCCGCAAGAGAGCCGGACCCTGCGCTTCGAGTTCACGGTTTCTGCACCACGGAACCAAACGCTTGTGGGGCTGCCCGAGGACTAGGAGAGGGACTGTGGAGGCACGCAGTGCCTCCACAGTCCTCAACGTATCTCAGTGGTTGGGGTCTGTGATCCGCTTGTCCTCGACGACCTTGTCCTTGGACTTGGCCTGCATCTCGGCGATGAACGCGTCATACTCGCCGCGGTCCAGCGGAATGTCCACCGGCTTGGCTCTGTGTCCCGAGAGCAGCATCGCATCCGCTAGTTCCAGGCTGGACAGTGCTTCGCTGCCGGGAGAGATCAACGGGTCGCCATACAGGATCGCCCGGGCCACGTTGCGCACGATATCCGCGTGACCGGTCCTACGGGATTCGACCGGTATCTCGATCGGTATCACCTCAGGCCGGCCCCACATCTGGTCGGTGCAGTCGGAAAAGGCGCGCACGCCCTCTTTGACCTCCCAGAAGCGCAATCCCTGGTCGTCCAAGAGCAGCTTGCCCTTCTCTCCACAGAGCTCAAGGCGCATCCCCGTCGGGACTTCGTTCACCGTTTCCAGGATATAGCCGATTGCCCCGTTCGGGTACTCGAGCAGAGCAGCGGCTTCGTCCTCTACCTCGATGTGGTGCTGGAAAGTAGATACGTGGGCATTCACTCGTGAGGGCGTACCACCCAGCCAGGTAAAGATGTCCATGCCGTGCGGCGCTTGGTTGAGCAGCACTCCGCCACCCTCCCCCTTCCACGTCGCTCGCCAGCTTGCGGAGTCATAGTATGCCTGGCTGCGAAAGTGTGCATCGACCAGCGACGTGCGGTAGATCGGACCCAACCGTCCCTCATCGACCAGTCTCTTGGCTGCCTGATGGATCGGCTTGGCTCTCTGCTGAAACATCACTGCAAATACGACGCCCGTCTCTCGCGCCGCCTCGATCATCGCGTCGGCCCCAGACACGGTGACCGCCATCGGCTTTTCGCTGATCACGTGGATCCCCCTGCGCATCGCGTCGAAGGCGATAGGCGGGTGAAAGTAGTGCGGCGTGGCAATGAGGACTGCGTCCACCAGTCCACTGTCGAGGAGTTCTATGTGCGTATCAAAGTCGGGCACCTCGTAGGCGTCCCTTGCCGCCTCAAGAGCCGCTGGGGAAGTGTCGCACACCGCGGTCAGCCTGGCCTCGGTGATTCGGGGCATATTGCGCGCATGCCCGTTGCCCATTCCTCCAACACCTATGATTCCGAATCGTACGACGTCCATACCCGCATTGCCTCCCCTGGAAGTGTGTGTCGCGCTCTAACTCAAAATCACGGCCGAGTATACATCGGAGCAGTATCCCTGTCAAACAGGGGTCACCTGGCGCGTGTTTGTGCCGTCTGGGGAGGGCCAGAGGTGCCCGATGCCTTGATATCGATTGATGCCCTAAATATATGAAGAGTATTGAGGTCCAGACGGATTCCACGGGCCGGGGGTCTGCTCTGTCTCCCGATTACGAACGCGCCCCTGTCTGCGCGAGCGAAGCGAGCTTGCTGGTAGGGTTTGACAAGTTTGGGCAATGCTGGTATAGTATGAGTAGATTGGCGATTCTTGAAACGAAGGTAATGAGCGAGCAAGACTCGGACCCTGGCCCTGATAGTAGTCATTACGTGAGTGTAGTAATGCAGCAAAGGTAGCGGTGCCGATCCCGACGGGATGGACGCTGCTACTTTTGCTGTTTTTTGTTGGAGAGGAGAAGGACAACATGGGACGGATTCGGCGGCTGGTGCTAGATACACTGAAGCCACATGACCCGACGATTATCGAGCTGGCGCAGCTCTTGAGCGAGCTGCCCGGAGTGGAGGCGGTCAATATCAGCATCTACGAGATGGACCGCAAGGTAGAGAACGCCAAAATCACGATCGAGGGCAGTAACCTTGGCTTTGATGCGATCAGCTCGATTATCGCCGACAACGGCGGTGCGATTCACTCGATAGATGAGGTGGTGGCTGGCAAGATCATCATAGATGATGCCAGCACACCCCAAGATCCTTACCAGGGATAGAATAAGGTAGATCAGTATGACCCCGCTGCGTATGCAGTTCCGGAAATGGCTAGAGTACAGCGAGATCGCCGATGTGGGCGAAATGGCGCGCCGGTACTTTGCCATGAACGCCTTTGACGGTGTGCTGACGATGATTGGCGTGTTGATGGGCAACTATATGGCCAGAGTCCGTGAGCCGCGAGTGATCGTGGTCACCGGATTGTCCACCTCTCTGGCAATGGGGATCTCGGGCTTGTGGGGCTCTTATCTCACCGAGTCTGCGGAGCGCCGTCGCGAGATCGACGAACTGGAAAAGCAGACGTTGGTCGATCTCCAGGATACCAAGATCGGGAAGGCGTCTCGGATGGCAGCAGTCGTCGTTGCCGTTGTCGATGGACTGTCACCTTTTCTCGCTTCGCTCCTGGTCCTGCTGCCCTTCTTTGTGATCCAGATGCTTCCTTCCATTGAGTGGGGGTACTATGCGTCGATCGGAATGGCCTTGATGACGCTCTTTGGGCTCGGCCTTTTTCTGGGGCACATCTCGAAAGAGAACCTGATCGTATCGGGCCTCAAGACGGTTATCGCTGGCGCAGTTTCGATCGCGCTGAGCTACCTGCTCGAGTAGGGTTGCACTGGGTGTAGCTTGTGGTATAATCCCATTCCTATGAGGTATTGGCATCGGCCCATCTTGTGGCAAGATCCTGATCTGTGTTCTTGATGCTTGAGCGCGAAGGGGATAGCGCGGTATGGAAGCAAACGAAACTCACAAATGGCATACGCTGTCCATTGACGAAACGGCAAGCAAGCTGCACGTCGATCTGCGGAAAGGTCTCGCGGCTGCCGACGCTGCGGAGAGGCTGGCACGGGTTGGTCCGAACGCTCTGACCGAGCAGGCTCGTCCGAGCTTTCTCTCACGTCTGTGGGATCAGCTCAATCAGTTCCTGGTGCTGATCCTGATCGCCTCGGCCATCATCTCGGCAGTCATTGGCTGGAGCCAATTCAACAAAACCGGTGAGATGACCGAGTTCATCGATGCCAGCGCGATCATGGCCATCGTGGTCCTCAACGCGATTCTGGGGTTGGTGCAGGAGGGGCGGGCCGAGCAAGCGCTGGCGGCCTTGAAGGAGATGTCGGCGCCGAACGCGACGGTGATTCGCGACGGGCGCCAAGAGACCATCTCCGCCGCCGATCTGGTTCCAGGCGACCTGGTGATCCTGGAGACCGGTAACTATGTGCCTTCCGATGTGCGTCTCGTCGAGAGCTTTAATCTGCGCATCGAGGAGGCGTCACTGACCGGCGAATCCGTGCCAGTGGAAAAGTTCGCCTCCCAGACCGTGGTCGAGGACGCCGGCCTGGGAGATCGCCGGAACTGCGGATATATGAGCACCATCGTCACCTACGGACGCGGACGGGGGATCGTGGTCGCCACTGGGATGAAAACCGAGATCGGCAAGATCGCCGAGATGATCCAGGAGGCCGGAGAGGATCTCACGCCCCTGCAGATCAAACTCGAGCAGCTAGGCAAGTGGCTGGGCATCGCGGCGTTGGTCGTGTGCGGCTTTGTGGGCCTCATTGGCATCGTGCGCGATACGGATCTGTCCTTGATCTTTTCGGCGGGTCCGCGCGAATACCTTGCGGCTTCGGTAGAGACCTTGATCGAGATGTTCATGATTGCCGTCAGCCTGGCGATTGCGGCGGTACCGGAGGGGCTGCCCGCTGTGGTGACCATCTGCCTGGCTCTGGGCATGCAGGAGATGGTTCGCCGAAACGTGCTGATCCGCCGGCTGCCCGCGGTAGAGACGCTCGGCTCGGCCACTGCCATTTGCTCCGACAAGACAGGAACGCTCACCCAGAACCAGATGACCGTGACCGCGGCGTATGCGGACGATACGCTGATGCAGGTCAGCGGTCGCGGCTATACTCCCGCGGGCGAGTTCAGTGAGAACGGAAACAGCGTCACGCCAGATGCTTACCGTGGATTGGCCAAGCTGGGCTTGGTGTCGTTGCTGTGCAATGATGCCCGGATCGAGCGCACGGATGAGAACAGCGGCGATCAAGAAGAAGCGTGGCAGATGATCGGCGATCCGACCGAGGGCGCACTGGTGGTTCTGGCGGGCAAGGCGGGGATGTGGAAGGCAGAGATGGAGGCTCGGTATCCCAGGGTGGATGAAGTGCCTTTCGATTCGGGGCGCAAGCGGATGACGACGATCCATCGGATGGAAGATGGCTCACACGAAGCCTATGTCAAAGGTGCGCCCGATCTCATGGTTGAGCTCTGCCACCAGATCTATGTGGACGGGCAGGTCTATCCGATGACCGCAGAGCGGCGAGCACGTGTTCTGGAGGTCAATCACGAACTGGCCTCAAACGCGCTCCGAGTGCTGGGCGCTGCCTATCGCCCGCTGGATGAGCTGCCGGACAAGCCGACCCCAGAGCTCATCGAGCGAGACCTGATCTTTATTGGCCTGGCAGGTATGATCGACCCCGCCAGGCCTGAGGTGCGTGCTGCCATCGCCAAGGCCAAGCACGCAGGGATCAAAACGGCGATGGTCACGGGAGACTATCAGGACACGGCCGTGGCGATCGCCAAGGAACTGGAGCTGCTGCGCAGGGACGACGCGATCGAGGGACACGTCCTCTCGGGGAGAGATCTGGACCAGGTCTCCGATGAGGAACTGGCCGAGATGGTGGATGACGTGGTTGTCTATGCGCGTGTCTCTCCTGAGCACAAGGTGCGCATTGTGGATGCCCACAAGCGGCGAGGGCACATCGTGGCTATGACAGGAGATGGGGTCAACGATGCACCGGCCCTCAAGCGAGCCAGCATCGGTGTGGCGATGGGCATCACCGGAACAGACGTATCCAAGGAAACGGCCGATATGGTGCTTATGGATGACAACTATGCCTCCATTGTCTCAGCGGTGGAGGAGGGACGGGTCATCTTTTCCAACATCCGCAAGTTCGTCTACTATCTCCTTTCCTGCAACATGGGCGAGATCATGATCCTCTTTGTGGCGATGATCGCCAACTGGCCATTGCCTCTGACTGCCCTCCAGTTGCTGGTCCTCAATCTGGTCACGGACGGAGCGCCAGCTCTGGCGCTGGGAATGGAGAAAGGCGATCCGGACATCATGGATCTTGAGCCCCGTCCGGTCAACGAGCCGATCATCAATGGAGAGATGGTCTGGGGGACGGTCGTGCAGATGATTGCCATTGCAGGGGCCGTGCTGGCTGCGTTCTACATCGGGATGGCTCGGTTCGAGGATATCCGGCACGCGCAGACGATGGCCTTTGTCACCCTTTCGGCCTCCGAGCTGTTCCGGGCGTATACGGCGCGGTCGGAGCGGTATCCAGTGTTCGCGGTCGGCCTTTTCAGCAACAAGTGGATGCAGTGGGCCGTCCTGCTGTCGCTGCTTGTGCTGCTGGCGACGGTCTACGTTCCCGGGTTGAATACAACCATCTTTGGGAATCTGCCCCTAAGCCTGAACGACTGGCTGGTGGTGTTCCCACTGATGCTGGTGCCGGCAGTGACCGCCGAGATCCACAAGGCGATTCTGCTGCGACAGGCACAGCGCCAGAGGCAGGCCCAGGTCGCTGTATAGGCTTCACCCTGATGAGGAGGGTAAGGTGGTGAGTCAAGAGCTGCTCGACATTCTGCGCTGTCCCAACTGCGTGCGGGAGGGTCCTGAGGCGGGACTGCTGGGTTTGGCAGGAAACTGGTTGATCTGCCGGGACTGCTCCCGCAAGTATCCCATCCGGGATGACATTCCTGTGATGCTCATTGAGGAAGGGGATCGTTTCAGGGATGTGGCTCGTGAGGAACTTCCGGACGTCCCCCCTGCTGAGGAGCGAGGACTTGTGAGCGCTTCCGTGGCGCTGCCTCGGACCTCGGCCGATCGCCAAAGACTGCTCTTGGCCCTGGTTGGCTTGGCCCTTGGCGTGGGCTTGGTCGTACTGCTGGTGATGTGGCTCCGCAGGGATAGGGAAGAATAGCCGGTCATCCAGTCAGGTCTCGCCCCACGGTACACACAAGGACCCGTTTCTCGCGCGTCAGCGCCAGAAACGGGTCCTTTCGCGGTATTTGCCCGTTGGTCAGGGATACCCGAACAGTGCACGGCTCTGCGGGGGGCGCCTCGGCGGCAGGGCCGACTCGCCGCGGGCGGTTGTCACAGACAGTCGTCGTCTACCCTCTCTACGTGGGCGCCCAGGGCAAGCAACTTGCACTCGATCTGCTCATATCCGCGGTCGATCTGCTCGATGTTGTCGATGGAGCTCTGCCCCCTGGCACAGAGCGCAGCGATCAGTAGAGCCATCCCGGCTCGGATGTCAGGGCTGTACAACGGGCTGCCCCGCAACTTGGTGGGACCGATCACCACGGCACGGCAAGGGTCGCAGAGGACGATCCGTGCTCCCATGCCGATCAGCCGGTCCACGTAGAACAGCCGGCTCTCGAACATCTTTTCCCAGATCAGGACGGTTCCTGATGACTGAGTAGCAATGACCAGGGCGATACTCATCATATCTGCCGGGAAGTGGGGCCAGGGACCGTCGTCGATCTTGGGAATGGCTCCGTCCAGGTCGGAGATGATCCGCAGTTCCTGTCCTCCCGGCACACACACATCGTTTCCCTGGATGTCGATGTGCACGCCGAGCCGCTCCAGCATCAGGCGTGTCATGTGCAAGTTGGGCGTGCCAGCGTCTCTTACACACAGTTCTCCACCGGTGACGGCGGCAAGGCCGATGAGGCTGCCCACCTCGATGTGATCGGGACCAATGGTCCACTCTGCGCCGTGCAGCTTGTCCGTGCCGTGGATGGTCAGCTCATTTGTTCCGATTCCTTCAATGTGCGCGCCCATACGATTGAGAAAGCGGCCCACTTCTTGGACGTGAGGTTCGCTTGCTGCGTTGCGGATCACGGTAGTGCCCTTGGCCATGCTGGCGGCCATAATCGCGTTTTCCGTGCCAGTCACGCTGGCCTCATCCAAAAAGATCGAAGCGCCGCGCAGCCCTTTGGTTGTTATCTGGTACCCACCGTTCAGGTCGACCTCGGCGCCGAGGGCCTTGAACGACTGCAGGTGGACATCCACACGCCGCCTCCCGATGACATCGCCACCTGGCGGCGGCAGTCTGATCTGGTGACGGCGAGCGAGCATCGGGCCCGCAAACAGGATGGAGGCGCGGATCTCTTGGCACAGGAGCGGATCCAGTGAAGTAGACCTCAGGTTTTTTGCGCAAAGGGCAACGCTGTGCGGGGCCAGCTCCTCCACTTCCACCCCGATGTCCTGGAGGATGTCGATCATTGTCCACACATCACGGATCCGAGGCAGGTTGTGCAGAGTGATGCGCTCGTCGGTCAGCAAACAAGCTGCCAGCAGGGGTAGGGCGGCGTTCTTGTTCCCGCTGGGCGTAGCAACGCCGCTGAGTGGATATCCCCCTTCGATGATCAATTTGGCCATCGGTGAACCCCCCTCGGAGTGAGCGGATGACGTGCGGCTGCATCTCAAGTCCCTGGTCGTGCACTCAGCGCATGGCGACATAACTAGAGTACAGTTGATATTGTACCCCAGGCAGCCGGTTCCGTCAAGGCTGTTTCCCGAGTTTATGTGGGTCTCTGTGCGGTGTTTGCCCGTCGATTTGCCTACGAAGCCACGATGTGGTGCGCTTCTTGATAGTCTGTGAATCCTGGTGTATAATACTCGTACCTGACAGAGGGAGGAGGTTGTGGCACCGATATTGGACGAGCACACTGTGGACTTTATCAGCCACAGCGCCGAACAGACACGACGTGTGGGAGCCAGACTGGGGCGTTTGTTCACTGGCGGGGAAGTCGTCTGCTTGGTCGGCGATCTGGGGACAGGCAAAACGTGCCTGGTACAGGGCATGGGGCGGGGGGTGGGGTCGGTGGACCGTGTCACCAGCCCGACGTTTACGCTGGTCAACGAGTACAGAGGGGGGCGGCTTGTGTTGTATCACGTTGACCTGTACCGTATTGTGGATGCCAAGACCGCGCTGACCTTTGGCCTGGATGAGTACCTGTACGGCGATGGCGTGTGCGCAATCGAGTGGGCCGAGCGAGTCGCCGAGCTGTGGCCTGACGACTACCTGCGCATCACTCTGCGCCACATCGACGATATGAAGCGAGGCGTGACCCTGCGCGGCTTTGGCACCCAACACGAGCAGATGGTCAGGCGGCTCAAGCATATGGCTTTTGGAGTCTGAGGGACGATGAGCGATCCGCTCTTGCTGGCGATCGATACAGCCACTCGATTCGCGGGTTTGGCGCTATACGACGGAAGCGCGGTCCGCAGCGAGTCGTATTGGCGATCGCGCAACAATCACTCTGTTGAGTTGATGCCTGCTCTGGTGCAAATGCTTGAACGACAGGGCTCAAGCGCAGCAGACCTCGTTGCGGTTGGCGTGACGCTTGGGCCCGGGTCCTTTACGGGCTTGAGGATTGGGCTCAGTGTGGCCAAAGGCTTGGCGCAGGCACAGAACATACCCATCCTCGGCGTGCCCACGCTGGACATCCTGGCCTATCAACACGCCGAGCAGCGGCGGCCGATTTGGACCGTGATCCAGGCGGGTCGGCGGCGACTGTGCGCGGCGCGATATGCGCGCTACCGAGGGCAGTGGCGACAGCGCGGCGGGATACGCTTGACCACGCTCGATGGCCTGATAGAACTGCTGACTGGTCGCTGCCTGGTTTCGGGCGAGCTGAGCCGCAAGGAAAAGGACTATATCTTTGAACGCGTCGAATCCGACGTGGTGTTTGCCTCTCCGTCCCAGGCGATGCGCAGGCCGGCCTGCTTGGCCGAGCTGGCCTGGCAGCGCTACGAGCGGGGCGAGCGGGATGACGTCGCTACGATCGTCCCGATCTATCTCCACACTTCGCAGGCGTAGATGCTCCAGCTAGTGCTGCCTCCCGAGTTCCCTTTTGATGATCTCTGCGTACCCTATCGTGTCGATCTGATGCGTGTACCCGACCTCCCCCAGATCATGCCGATCGAGCAAGTGGCTTTCCCTGCGCCTTGGCCCGCCACGGCATATCGGTACGAGCTGACTCGGAACGATCTCTCGGTTTACCTGGTCATGCGACCGCGTAGCCCCCTTGTGGTCGCAGAACATCCGAATGCGCGCCATCTGCTGCGCAGGCACGGCGCCGTGCCTGTCGTAGGCTATGGCGGCTTCTGGAACATCGTGGACGAAGCACACGTCAGCACCCTCGCCATTCACCCTGACTGGCGAGGGCGCGGCCTGGGGGAGATGATGCTTACCTCGCTGATCGACGCGGCGATCCTGCGCGGGGCGTCCGAAGTGACGCTTGAGGTACGCGTCTCCAATGTGATGGCCCAGCGTCTGTACCGCAGGATTGGCTTTGTCGAGGTCGGCAGACGGAAACGGTACTACCGCGACAACGATGAGGATGCCCTGATCATGACCACTCCGTGCGTGAAGGAGACTGCTTTCCGGGACGAGTATGCCAGGCTAAAGGCCGTGCTCAGGAGGAGGCTGGCGACGTCTCGCACTGAACAGTGAGTGGGTGAGGTGAACAAGCCCTGTTGGTCTGCCGTTCACCGATCGGCCTGGGCCACCCGAGCGCCTGCACGGGGTCCTGACCCACTCTCCTGCATCTGTGGAGAGGCCGCAGGGACGATTGACAATTCAGCCTGAGCGGCGTATACTGGCGCACGCTCTCTGCCTGGTTCGGGTCGAAGGAAGGATGGGATACGCGTGGGAAGTCACGAGCGATTTCGATTCAAGACGTTGGATGAGCTGCGGCGCAGGGTAGAGGAATTGGGGCTGGACCTCGAGTTCGATGAAGACCTTGCGCCCTTGAGGCACCGGGTGAAGGTGGGGTCATACGAAACGCCGAATGCCCTGGCCGTGCATCCGATGGAGGGATGCGACGGCGAGCGCGATGGTCGTCCAGGCGAGTTGACGATCCGCCGGTACGAGCGATTTGCGCGCGGAGGAGCAGGCCTGCTGTGGTTTGAGGCCACGGCGATCGAACACGCGGGACGGGCCAATCCCCGCCAGTTGACGCTGACCAGGCAGACGCTGCCCCACTTGCGAGAGATGCTGGAGCACAGCCTCCAACTGGCTCGCCAGGCGAACGGGCCTGGTTTCCGCCCGCTGACCGTGCTGCAGTTGACTTTCTCTGGACGCTATTCCAAGCCAGACGGCAAGCCCGCACCGGTCATCGCCCATCACGACGGTGTCTTGGACAAGGCGATGGGCATCCCCGAAGACTATCCGCTGATCAGCGACGATGAGCTTGACGCACTGCAGGACCGTTGGGTGGAAGCCGCCGCGCTTGCCCAGGAGGCCGGTTTTGACGCGGTAGATGTCAAGAGCTGCCACCGCTACTTGCCCTCTGAGCTGCTGGCCGCGCACACCCGCCCCGGCAAGTATGGGGGGGCGTTCGAAAACCGGACCCGTCTGCACTATGCCATCGTAGAGCGCATCCACGATGAGGTGCCTGGTTTGATGGTCACGATGCGTTTGAATGCGTACGACGGGCATCCTTATCCCTGGGGCTGGGGGGTGGACGAGCGTGATCCCCTGGTCCCTGATCTGACAGAGCCCATCCGTTTCGTGCGTGGCCTGCGCGAGCGCGGAATGCAGATGGTCAACATCACGGCTGGGAATCCTTACTTTACGCCGCACATCAACCGCCCCTATGACGTCCCTGTGCTGGGCGGGCGCGTGCCAGACGAGCATCCACTGCTGGGCGTGGCCCGGATCATCGATGTGGCCCGCCAGATCAAGCGTGCAGTGCCCGAGATGGTGGTTGTGGCATCGGGCTATAGCTGGTTGCGACAGTTCCTGGGGAATGCTGCAGCCGCCACCATCCGCCGTGGCGATGCAGACCTGGTCGGATTGGGCCGCGGGGCGTTTGCCTACCCAGACTTTGCGCGGGATCTCGTAAACGACGGCGCGCTGGCACCCAAAAAGTGTTGTATTACGTGTAGCCGTTGCACGCAGATTATGCGCGACGGAGGCCAGACCGGCTGCGTGGTCTTTGACCGACAGGTGTACGGCCCGATCTATCAGGCCGGCCGAGACAAACGGACCTAGCGCCCGAGGGTCCTCCTCCCCAGATGTGGCAGCTCGCATACTCTATCTGGTACCAGGTATCGGCCTGACCCGTTGTGGGTGCCCGATGCCGCGATGCATCTCGTCGCCATGTGCAAGGTACGAGGGCTGGCGACACGCGTGCCATAGGTGGATGATCCCCGGAGATTCCTTCCTCGACTGTGTGAGCCCTGCGATCTGCGATCGAGATCTCTTGACATCTATCCCAAACTGTGCTATACTAAGCATAATGAACTTATGCATAAGAGTCCAAGGAAAAGAGAGATGGCGAGCCAACTCGACCAGATGCGCAAGGGGACAACTCGGGTCGTGATCCTCAAGCTCCTGAGGGATGCGGAGGAACCCCTGCACGGGTATGAGATCATACAGCGCCTGGAGGCGCGCAGTGAAGGGACCTTCCGCTTCAAAGAAGGGCTGATCTATCCGACGCTGCACCGCATGGAGAAGGAAGACCTGCTGGCAAGCCACTGGCTGGGACAGCCTGGCACTCGGCGGCGCAAAGTCTACGCCGTTACCGAGAAGGGACGCCGCCAACTGGATGCAGAGCTCCGGCAGTGGGACAGCTTCCGTCACGGCATGAATCTTCTCCTCGGAGTGGACAAGGCGCGCTCGTGAGTCGTTGGCCAGAGGAGATCTGCTTGGCAGTCTGTGGGGCGGGCGGCATCGGGGTATGCTCTGACCCAGAGCTGGCCTGCTCTTTCCCTGGGAGGCATTGGCCAAATGACGGTGGACGAGGTACTGGAGCACATCCGGCGAGACCTGGATCTCGATGCAGAGACCGAAAACGATGTCCTGGCAGAGATCCGCGCTCACCTGGAGGAAGTGGCAGCAGTGGCCGAAGCACAGGGTCTGGACGGTCCCGAGGCCCTAAAGCAAGCGGCCGCGCACTTTGGCCTGGAGGACCTGGGGCACGAACTACAGGACGTCCACGCAGGATGGGGGACCGCTGACGGTGTGATTGCGGCCGCACTGCCGGTCCTCTGCGCGTTGGTCTTGCGCTGGCTGGTCTTTAGTCCATACGGGACAGCAGATGGTTGGCAAGAGGTCCTCGCTCGGCCTGTGTTCTGGACGGTCGCTTTGGCTGTGCTGCTGATACCCTTGCTCAAGCTTCCCCGTTGGCGCTACGCCTTGGTGTCCTGGGTGTTCTTCTGGGCACTGTCGATCGCCGTCGTTACGTTGCCCGTATTGCGCTGGTAAGAGTACCCTATCCAGCAGGAGGTGTGTAGCGTGAATAACTTGGCCGTCATTGAGACGATTCTGCGAAACCGTCGCCGTTTCTTTGCCGAGATCCGTCAGGGAATCGATCTGAAGCCCAAGATGCGCGCGATGCTGATATCCAGCGTCACGTTTTTCGCGCTCTATGGTATGGTGATGGGCTCGACGCACAGCCTGTGGCAAACGCTCGGTTCTGCTGTTAAACTGCCCCTGCTGTTTCTGGCGACTCTGATCATCTGCTCGCCAACGCTCTACTTTTTCAACCTGATATTCGGCTCGAACCAGAGCCTGACACAGAACTTTTGCCTGATCCTGACGGCGATCACAGTGACGGCAGTGCTGCTACTCAGCCTGGCTCCGATCGTGCTCTTTTTCCTGCTGACGACGAGCAACTATCAGTTCTTCAAGTTGCTCAACGTGGGCGTGTTTGCCATCGCCAGCGCGATCGGTGTGCGTTTCTTGGGCCAGGGAATGGAGTCTGTATCCGCGGGAGGTCAGGAGGGGGGATGTGGAAGGCGAGCGGTGATGTGGCTGTGGATCACGGTCTATGCTTTTGTGGGCAGTCAGATGGCCTGGACGCTACGTCCCTTTATCGGCGCACCCGGTCTCAAGTTCGAGCTCCTTCGCCAATTGGGCGGCAACTTTTACACCAACATCTTTGCCAGTATCGGCGAGCTGCTGGGCTTTGTCATAGTGAGGTGAGGGACTGATGAATGAGCAACGGCCGTCTCGTATGGAGCAGATGCTCGATCTGCTGATCGAGGAGATCAGAGAGCGTCTGGGAGCTGCGGACGTGGTCGGGAGCGCCTCGATCGCACGTCCTGTCGACGACAAAGCTGGGCGGCTCGCAGAAGAGACACGCCTGGGTACAGATCTCGCGCCTGAGATGCCCCCTTCTCCTGTGAAAGACACCGAGGCCGGAAAGGTGTCTACCGTGCGGACAGAGCCGGAAACCGAGGGAACGCTGCCGCCGTTTCTCGAGCCTGCGGTCCCCGAGCCGCTGTTGTCTGTGCCAGAGCGCGAGCCGGCAGAGCCGCCTGCACCTTTCGCAGAGGGGCCTCCTCACACAGCACGCTTGATGCGCCGTCTTGCGGCGTGGCTGTTGATCGCCATCGTGCTGATCAACGTACCCTTGAACCGGCACGGCACGACCTTGGCTACTGCAATGCCCGATGCAGCTTCGTTTGTCGTTCGCGATGGCTTTGTGGTCAAGGAGGAAGACGACGTCGAGATCTATGTCTTTCGGGATGGCGAATTCCGCTGGATCAGCAGCCTGGATGCCTTTGAGCACTATGGCTTTACCTGGGGAGATGTGCACATTGTGCCGGACGGGTACCTGGACCGCTATGAGTTCGGGCCCCCGCTGCACGTCCTCCTCAAGTGCGCAGAGAGCCCGCACATCTATCGCCTGGAGGATGGTCGCAAGCGCTGGATTCGCGATATCGACACCTTTGTCGCTGAAGGACACGTCTGGGAGGACGTCCGCTTTGTCTCCTGCCAGTACCTGCGCGAGCTCCCTGATGGAGAGACAGTTCCTCCAGGCTCTGGCTCCCCGCCTCAGCCATGATTTGCCATTGGCGCCAAACCGTGCTATAATCTCCATTCGTTCAATTAGAGTCAACAACCAGGTTTTGGCCCCCCGTGCGACGCGACGGCAAAACCTGGTTTGCTGGAAGGATGGTAGCCAGATGTCAGAGTTGCTAAAGTCGGTCGAATACACAGAACCCAATCCCAATATCCCTCGCCTTCGACCTGGAGACACGGTTCGCGTGCACGCCCGGATCGTAGAAGGCAACCGAGAGCGCGTCCAGGTGTTCCAAGGAATCATTATGCGCATCCGGGGCAGAGGGATCAACGCCAACTTTACCGTGCGGCGCACTGCCTCGCACGGGATTGGCGTCGAGCGTACATTCCTGCGACATTCCCCTCGAATCGAGAGGGTTGAGGTTCTGCGCCACGCGTACACCCGTCGGGCAAAGCTGTACTATCTGCGGGATCGCAAGGGCAAGGCCGCGCGGCTGCGTGAGAAGCGTATCTAGGCGCTGAGAACCAGACAGCAAAGCGAGGGCGCAGGAGTCATCCTGCGCTCTTTTGCGTTCACAAGGAGGGCGAGCGGAGGGTGGCACGGTGAACGGCACGCCGGTGATCGGCTTGATCGCGCGAAAAGACAAATCGGAACAGTGGTCTGGGTATGCCCTGTATGGGCAGGGACAAGCATACGCTCGATCAGTCGTGTTGGCTGGCGGCGCACCGGTGATCATTCCCCTCGAAATGGGCCAGCGCGCTTGGCGGAGCATCTACGATCGTGTGGATGGCCTGCTGTTTCCTGGCGGTGTAGACGTGGCCCCGTGGCGTTATGGCCAAGAGCCCCATCCACGGCTGGGCCAGGTGGACGAGGCGCTGGACGAGGCGGAGTTCGCGTTGGCGCGATGGGCGCTGGAAGATCGCATGCCTGTGCTGGCGGTCTGTCGGGGCATACAAGTGATCAATGTCGTCGCCGGTGGGTCCTTGTACCAGGATATCCCGGCGCAGGTCCCGGACGGTCTCTGTCACGCCTGCAACGCGCCCGAGTACCCGCGCTCCCATCGCGCTCACCTCGTTCACGTCGAGCAGAACACGCAATTGGCGGCTGCGCTCGGGACGCTGGCCTGCTGGACCAACAGCCGCCATCACCAGGCAGTGAAGGACGTGGCACCGGGATTCGTAGTCACTGCGCGCGCGCCCGATGGAGTGGTCGAGGGGATAGAGCACAGAGATGCCCCTTTTGTCGTTGGGGTGCAGTGGCACCCGGAGAATCTGGCGGCTGGCGACCCACAGCAGTTGGGCCTGTTTCGGGGTCTGATCGAGGCCAGCTGGCAGCGGATGATCGAGAGTTGAGCCCCAGTCCGTGGGCGCAGCGCCAGGGCGCACTTGAGTGGGGGCACCGTCATCTTGGGTGTGAGAGACGCCCGCAGGCGCCAGGACGGGCCAGTCCCTCGCGTGAGGCGGCTCAGAGGCCCTGGCTGTTGCGGCGGCGCAGCCAGGCGAGATACCTGGGCAGGATGACCGTATATACCCAGTAGAGCACTCGCGATGTCGGATAGTCATATGCCCCAATGTGCGGTGCGAACTCTGCCCCCAGTCCTTCCTTGAATCTCCAGACGTTCCACATCCGGTCGCTCTCGTCGAGCGTATCTGGGGCGCCCCACAGGTCGTACACCGTGCAGCCGACCGACTTGAGCCAGCGGATCGCAGCCCACTGCAACGCATAGTTTGGCATGCGGTTGCGATGCACGTCTGTCGACGCCCCGTACATATACCACGCCCACGTCCCAAAGCGGAGCAGGATCAGGCCGGCGATCGGTTCGTCCTCCACCTGCGCCAGCAGCATATGGCCCAGGCCGTTGTCCAGGAATGTCTGCCAGGCGTCGCGATAGTACTCAAAGGGACGGATGAGGAAACCGTCGCGTGCTCCTGTTTCCGCGTACATCTCGTAGAAGGGGGGGATGTCCTTGCCTGTGCCCACGCGTACCGTGATGCCTCTGCGCGCCGCCAACCGGACGTTGTAACGCGTCTTGCTCTTCATCGCTGCCAGCAGGTCCGCTTCCGATCCGGTCAGGTCAAGCAATGCCGTGTTGCGGAACTGGATCTGCTCGGTTGAGTATCGCCAGCCGCGGGAGAGAAGGGACCGCCTCACGTCGGGCAGATCGGTGTCGGGATCGATCTTGACAAAGACCGCGTGCTGCCGGCGAGCGTGAGCCTCCAGGTCAGACAGCACGCGCGTGAGGAGGTCGGCGTCGGTGAAATCCAGGGCCGGGCCCTTGGGGACGTACATCGCGCCCCAGGGGGTGTGGGGCAGCGGTCGGCGTAAGACCTGAGCCGCCGCCACAGGACGGTCCGCCTTTGTCCACAGGAAACGGACGGGGGTCCATCCGTGTCGCTCCTTGACCTTGCCCCAGTCCCAGGACTGCAGCACGTGGCTTGTGCCCAGGGTCAGCAAGGCCTCGTTCCACTGTCGTCGATCGGTGACCGTTTGGTGGCGCATCGGGTGCGAGCGTGCTCCTGGGATCTGTGGTCCCCGTGCGGTGGAACCAGCTATTGCTGCAGCCTCAGTGCCAGGGCGTAGAGCGCATACAGCGGCCTGCTGTACACATAGTCGAACGCTCCGGCATAACGCACCAGTCTGCCGCCAAAGCCGCGCTTGAACCGATAGACGCCCCATAGTCCATCGCTGCGTTCTGAGAACTGTGCTTCCAGCGTACCCTCGCTCTCATCGGGCACGCCCCACAAGTCGTAGGTATGGCAGCCGCGTGCCCGGGCCCAACGGATGGCCGCCCACTGCAGGGCATAGTTGGGCATCTTTTCGCGGTGCTCATTCCCCGACGCACCGAACAAGTACCACGCCTTTGGACCACAGGCGAAAGCCATCAGTCCAGCTATCGGCTGGTCCTGGTACGTGGCGATGAACAGTCGAGCCATATCCAGGGGCACAAAGAGCTTGTAGGCTCGCTCATAGTATTCCGGGCTGCGGATGTCAAAGGCGTCGCGCTCGCCCGTGGTGTCCATCAGCCGGTTGAACACCACGACGTCTTGCCTGCTTCCTTGGCGAACGCGCACTCCTTTGCGCTCGGCCAGGCGGATATTGTAGCGCGTCTTGCTCTTCATGCGCTGGAGTAGGTCATCCTCAGTGCCGTCCAGGTCGATGAGCAGGGAGCTGCTGGGCTGAATGGGGCGTTTGCCAGCCACAAACCCGTACCCGGCCAACTGCGTGGACAGACCAGGCGACGCGACCTGGTCGGGCTCGATGGTGAGCAGTATCGCTCGCCTGGCGTGGCAACGTTCGTGCAGGGCCTCAAAGACTTGGCGAGCGCTGGCGTCACCAAGGTCCACCAGAGGACCCTTGGGCACGTACGCAAGCGTCCAACCCAAGGGAAGACGGCGAAAGAGCACCTGAGCCCCGGCAATCACATCGTTCTGGTGTCGTATGGCAATGCGCTCGGACTGCCAGCCAAAGCAAGACTTGTGCGCACCCCAGGCCGATGTCTGCAGTACGTGTCCGTCTGGATGGGAAGCGACGAAGCGATCCCATTCGTGGGGTGTGATCCGATCATCGACGTGCATTTGGTCTCCTGCAGCGTCAGCGCGAATGTGGTCCCTTGCATTGGGATGCAAACACGGAGGACATTTCGAGAGTGCCAGTGTCCTCCGTGCCACGAGTGTGTCGGTCTGACGTGTGCTCAGTGTGGATGGCTGGTTGTCTAGCTGGTTGCGTCGCGCTGGCGGTGGTCTACGAACCTGTATCCAATTCCTCGTTCGGTCAGGATGTAGCGCGGGTTCGCGGGATCCTCCTCTATCTTTTGGCGCAGGTAATTGATGTATAGGCGCAGGTACTGGATCTCGTCGCGGTACTCAGGACCCCAGACCTTGGACAGGAGTGTGTCATGGCTCATTACCCATCCGGTGTTGCTGACCAGGTGATAGAGCAGCTGGTATTCGGTCGGTCGGAGTCTGATCCTCTCGTCGCCGACCCATACATCGTGCCGTTGAAAGTCAATGGACAGCCGGTCATCGATCTTGACGACGGTCTTTTCCATCGTAGTGGGCATCTCTGCCCGTCGCAACAACGCCTTGATCCGACTGGTCAGCTCTCTGGAGGAGAAGGGTTTGGTCACATAGTCATCGGCGCCCAACTCGAGGCCGCGTACCTTGTCCTCTTCTTCGCTCTTGACGGTGAGCATGATCACCGGGACGCTGGAAAGCTCCCGGATGTGTTGCAGTGTCTCAAAGCCATCCATATCTGGCATCATGACATCGAGCAGCACCAAATCGGGCAGCTCTTGACGCGTCTTTTCCAGCGCCTCCAGCCCATTCGTGGCCTCGCTGACTCGGTATCCCTCGAGTTCCAGGTTCATACGGATGAACCGAGTCATCTTGGGCTCGTCATCGACGGCCAGGATCAGTTTCTTTTCAGCTCCCTTCATAAGCAAGGTCTCCCTGTCAGAACTCCTGATGAACGCAGGGGGCGCTCAACCGTGGCCCTGGAGAGGCACGATGGCATGCGTCCGTGTTTTGCGTGCCCTCAGGGGACGCCCTCCGCCATCGATCAAGGACGGAAGAACAGCTCGACTTCGCCTTGCGACTCTTCACCTGGCATCACCTCGAGGAAGCTGAGCCGGTGCCACGGGTAGATCACCGAGATCGCTTCATTGGTCACAAAGTGCAGTGGTTTGTTGTCCCTCCTCCGAGGGTTCGTGAACGTGATGCACTGGTCGGCTGGCTCGGGAAGTTTCTCGATCTCGGCCACAAAGGGGTCTTCGTTCATAACGTGAACAATTACAGTGGGCATGGCTTACTCCTTGGTCAGTTCACCTGAACGCGCATCAGGATCTTTCCCAGCCGGATCTCATCCTCGCTGTTCAAGGCGTGAGGCAGGTAGGGAGTCAGTCGCTTACCATTCAGGAACGTGCCGTTCACGCTTCCCAGGTCTTCGAGAAAGAGATCGGCACCTTTGAGCACGATCTTGGCGTGCCGACGAGAAACTCCGTTCTCCAGAGCGCCGTCTGTTGTCAGATCGATGTCCGGGAAGCTTGCGGTCGTGGCATCGAGTCTTCCCATGCTGATCTCTTTGCTGAGAGGAAACTCAACCTGGCGCCCGCTGTCCACAACGGACACACGAAGCGTGACCTGTCGGGTGATCGTGTCGCCCGCGCTGGTGACGGCAGGCAGCTCGGTTCCCATCCAGTCCACATCTTCGGCTGCCAGTATATCTGTGGGCTGGTACTCCTCTGCCAAGAGAAACGCGCCGCACTCATCACAGAAGAGTGTGTTCAGTGGATGGTGCTCGCCGCAAGAGGGGCACCTAGTCACGGCCCACCTCCTTGGGCAGGATGGACAGACCTCGTGTACCGTAGCGAATCCTCTTCCGACCTTCTGGCGAGACCTGTCCCGTTCGAGCCAGTCGACCTGCTTCCAGCAATGCAGCTTTGGCCAGTTCGTTTTCGCCGATGTTCAGCAGGCGTGTGGCCATCGTCTCCAGTCGCTGGCTAGCTCGCTCCACGGCACCTCTTTCCAGATCCCTCATTGTCTTTTCTTGCATTCGAAAGATGGACAGCTTGCCCAGTGTGGTGGTGATGATCGGCGGCACAGGCTCCAGACCGGGCAGGTCTTTTTCGATCTGGATCACGATGTCTTGCTTGATCAGTTGACTGTGCTGCTCTGCCACAGGCGCATCGGCCGTCAGCTCGAGCTGTGCGACCCGCAGAGGGCCGGCAGCATCCGGGTGGATCAGAAACTCGATGAGGAACGAGCACGGCTGCTTTGCGCTGAGCTGCCCGAGACGGATCACGCCGCGATCCACAGGCAACTGCTCCAGTTGGGGAGAGACCCGAAACGCTTCCTGGATGCGGATGCCCTCGGGGAGGCGCACGGTCAGCTCTAGGTCTCGTGCCACGATCATGGCGAGAGTCTGGACACAGTCTCGGAAAAAGGTGGTTACTTTGGACGCAGAATCGATGTAGGTTGACGTACCGCCACTGCTGCGAGCGATGTCGTCCAGCAGTTTCTCATTCCAGTCTTGGCCGATCCCCATCGTCGTGATGCTGATCTGTCGACGGCCCGCGGCTCGAGCCTCGGCCAGGCATTCTCTCTCCCCACCATAGGTCTGCCCATCCGTCAGCAAGATGACGTGATTGATCATGTTCGGGGAATGCCAACGATCGATCTCGCGCAGTCCGGCGAGCAGGCCCTGCAGGATTTCTGTGCCACCGTTACTGCGGATCGTGCTGACCCGAGCCCGGGCAAAGGCCTTGTCGAGTTTGGATTGAGCGGGAATGACGACCTCTGCCCGATCGCTGAATGTCACAAGGGAGAAAACGTCCGAGTCCTCCAAAAAGTTCACGATAAAGTTCGTCGCGTCCTTGGTGCGCTGCAGCCGCACTCCTTGCATCGAGGTGCTGCGGTCCAAGACCAGGCACACGTTGAACGGCAGGCGCTGTGCCCTGACATGGGGACTGGGGGAGATCTGACCCATCACATAGAGGATCTGCTCTTCGTCCGCCAGCGGCAGGGTGCGGTGGCTGACCAGGTGCTTGAGCCCCACCGCTTGCTTTCTTGCCAGCCCCTCCTGCTCTCTCCACAGATCGTAGGCACGCCTCTTTTCCGGGTCGTTCAGGAGCGCGTACGCTTCCTGGATCTGCTCAAACCGCTCCCTGGCATCTGGTGCCGAACTGGCATCGGGATGGAAACGGCGTACCAGAGCCCGATAGGCTCTCTTGATCTCTGGCTGCGTTGCCGCTGGCCTGACACCTAGCGCCAGGTAGTAGTCTCGATGCACATCCATATGTGGCTCTCGTTTCCCCCATCCCGACCTTGTATTAGCCCCGAACCTGGACCAAGATGGCCGTGATGTTGTCTTCCCCGCCGTTCTCTTTGGCTTGGGCGACCAAGCGATTGCAGGCAACCTGCGGCGACGGCGCGGCGTTGATGATCTTGAGCATTTCCGCTTCCGGGATCATTCCCCACAGCCCGTCGCTGCACAGCAACAAGGAGCTGTTCAAGGGCAGAGATTGGAGATGTGTGTCAACCTCCAGGTTGCCGGCGCGTCCCAGGGCACGGTAGAGAATGTTGCGCTGCGGATGTATCTTGGCTTCTTCCGGTGTGATCTGGCCCAGCTCGACCAACCGGTTGACCAAGGAGTGATCGGTCGTGATCTGGCGGATCGTGTTGCGGCTGACCAAGTATGCCCGGCTGTCACCGACGTGGGCCAGGAAAGCATTTGTGCCCAGTACAAACGCACAGGTCAGCGTTGTTCCTGCGCCGGGGCACGCCTCGAACACCTTGCCGTTAGCGATGACTGTCCCCTCGGTCAACACCTGGTTGATCGGCCTGCGGTCGGCAGAATGCCCTTCATCCAGCAGGTAGGGAAGGTAGAGTTTGCTCAGTATCCAGTTAGCTACCAGGCGCACCGTCAGGGCGCTGGCCTGCTGGCCTCCTTCGTATCCTCCCATACCATCGGCGACGATGTACAGGCTCATAGGCAGCATCTCTTCATCTTGTGAAAAGACGGTGCTCAGGGTAAAGAGCGCGTCTTCGTTCCGCTCACGAACACAGCCCTTGTCTGTGAGCGCCCCGACGACAAGCGTGTGGCCCTTGCTCTCGTTCCCTTCTTCTGTAGGCGAGGGCAGCAAGGAAGAGGAGCCCCGTTTCCCGAACAACTTCTGGAACAGTCTCATTGGCGATCACACCTGGCCTTTGGCCCACCATCTTGGGGACGATCGCGTGAAAGCCGGCCTCTTAAAGCAGCAACCCAAAGACCTTGTGGTTGTTCATCGACGCGACGAAAACCATGTCATTCGAGATCATCGGAGTGCAGTTGATCCGGCTACCAGCGTGAAACTTCCACCGCAGTTCACCTGTCCGGGCGTCCAAGCTGTACAGGTATCCATCGCTCGAGCCGATGTACACCGCTTCTTCAGACACCGCCGGTGAGGAACCAATAGGGCCTTCGGTCTCAAACTTCCAGACCTGGCGCCCTCTGCTGTATTCGAAGGCGTATACGGTTCGATCTCCTGAGCCGATGTAGATGAAGCCCAGGGATTCGTGGACGGCCGGGTTGGAAACGATCCAGCTCTGTGTACGCCTGCTCCAAACGGCCCATCCCGAGACTGCATCCACCGCGTAGAAGCTCGAGTCCAGCGATCCGAAGAAGAGCAGTCCCTCATAGAAAAGGGGGGAGGAAATGACAGGCCGGCTCGTCGAGAACCTCCACTTGCGTTTTCCGGTCTGGATGCTGATCGCATAGACATTCGTGTCATCCGACCCAAAGTAGGCGAGGTCGTCCGACAAGGCTGCGGAGGACCGGATGGGGCCCTCTGTCTCGCTATACGCCCAGACCTGTCGCCCATTGCGCACGCTCAGGTTGTAGAAGCAGTGGTCATCAGAGCCAAAGAACACGTGCCCCAGTGGGTGGCAGCGTGGAGAGGCGCGAATGCGATCCTTGGTCGGAGCAGACCATGCGATCCCGCCGCTACCCTTCTGGATAGCATACATCATATGGTCCTCGGAACCGACCAAGACCAGGTCTTCCCACACACACGGAGAGGATGAAATGCTGTCGTCCGTTGGATACTTCCAGATGAACTCGCCCGTCTTGGCATCCAGAGCATACAAGTTGTGGTCAAACGACCCGACATATAGGACCCCATCTGAGACCACTGGTGACGAGCCGATCTCGTCCTCGCAGGAGAATTCCCATATCGGAACCACGTTGCCTGTCTGTCCATAGGATACAGCAGAGGTCAGGGGAATGGGGACGGTGGGTCCCCCTGGCAGTGCGGTTGGCGCTGGCAGTGCGGTTGGCGTTGTCAGCGTCAGCAGAGCCTGTTTTAGCTCGGCCGCTGACCCGAATCTCCGCTCGACGTCGTATTCCAGCAGTTTGTCGATGATCGACGTGAGGATCTCGGGTACATCGGGGTTGATGTCTCGTATTGGGCGTTCGTGGAACGAAAACGGAGGCTCCAGGCGCGGGTCGCGCTTGGTCAACATGTGATGCATCGTCGCGCCCAGGCTGTAGAGGTCGCCCCGCGGCTCTCCAGCGCCTCGATACTGCTCGGGCGGCGAGTAGCCCTCCGTGCCGATCATGGTCCCTCTCTGGTTGCGCTGGAACACCTTGGCGATGCCATAGTCCACGAGCATGATCTTGCTGCGCTGGCTGAGCATGATGTTCGAGGGCTTGAGATCGCGAAAGACGTACGGCTCGGGCTTGTGGCTGTGCAAGTAGCTCAGCACGTCGCAGATCTGGATGGCCCAATCCACCACCTTGTTCTGCGCGACGGGCTCTGGGCTTGAGTCGATGAGTCTTTCCAGGTCCTGGCCGTCGATGAACTCCATGATCAGATAGATGCGGTCGCTCTCGGTGAAATAGTCAAAGATGCTGGGCACCGCATCGTGGTTGAGAGAAGCGAGCACGTTGGCTTCGCGGTCAAAGTCTCGCGCGGCTAGCTTGCGCAGGCTGGGATCGGTGATGGTGTTGTACATCTCTTTCACCGCACAGATCCTGGAGGCCTTCTCAAACCTCAGGTCTCGCGCCTTGTACACAAAGGCAAAGCCTCCGCTGCCGACGAGCTCAAGGATCTGGTATCTCTGCTGGACGACCGAGCCAGGCGCGAGAGAGCCTTGCTCCTTGCTCTCAACCTGAGCACTGGGTTGCTGTGTTCGATGCAGACTCATGGACTATCCTTGTGCATCGCATCTTCTTCAAGCGCAGGGCGACCCCTTACCCTATCAAGACGCCATCGCTGCTGTGTGCCCAGAGCCTTCCGCTATGGAATCGGTCTGCACTGCAAGATGCCAAGCGATGCCGCACGTTGGCCTGGAATCTCCAGCCATACGGGAACCAGCGCACCTGCAGCCATGGCGACAGGCCAGGAGACGTGTCTGGGACGAAGTATCTTGTGCTATTATAACATAGAATGTCGGGTTTCGGCAAGGTACGCGCGCCGGTCCCCTTTCGCACTGCAGAGCAGAGCGGTGGATCGCTTTGTCCCTGCCGGGGGTTTACGCCATCTCCTACCTGCAACCTTTGAGCGCGCGCCTTCGTATAAGAATCGCAACCGGTTCATAGGAAAGGGGAGAACTGACAGTGACTCGAAAAGACCCATTCTTGGCGCTCGTATTGGAAATCGCAGGTGGCTTCTTTGGGTTCCCTGGCATGGGCTGGGTATATGCCGGACAGGTGATGTGGGGTCTGATCTTTATGGTCGGATATTGGCTCCTGGACTGGGCATTTGGATTGGCACTCGCCATTATGACGCTGGGGGTATGGTGCGCGGTCTGGCCGGCCCAGAACCTGATCGTCGGCGCGATCTCGGGATACCTGGCCTATCGCTGGTTGAGCCGCAGGCAAGGGTGATTGATCCGGGAGTCTGCGGATCTGCGGGCTACCCGGACTGCGAGGTATGGGAGGAGCGCGCGCGTGTCCCACGTGGTACGGAACCCGTGGGATCGTTTTCGTTAGGTCAGCGTTAAGTCACCCAGAGGTCGGGTGGATGTCACGAGGTGGTGCAAGCATTGTGCTAGCATGGATGCATCTGTTCGGACGTTTGGTATCGAGACTTTGCCTTTGGGGGCAAGATCGGCTATAATAGGTCAGGATCCCGATGGATGCGAGCCTGTTTCGCCGTCGCGGCGGATGGTTGTCTCAGGCGATGCGTAAAAGTCATCTCAAGGAGGTACGAGCGATGGATATGCGGGACGTTGTAGCGGACGGAATGGGCGGGTTTGAGAAGCTTGTTGCCAAGATCCCTGGATACAAGGGATACAAAGAGAAAGAGATGCGCCGCGAGGCGGACAAGCTGCTACGGGACCACATCTATGGTGTCTTGACCGAGCAGCGCCGGCACATCGAAGAGATCCAGGGGAATCTGGGCATCGAGCACATCGAGAACGTGGAAAAGATTGGCACGGCACGACGGCGCCTGCAGACCCTGGCGGACACCGTGCACACGGCTGCGTATGGGTATTCTGGCTTGTTTGACGCCGTCAAGGTCAAGGAAGAGGAGCTTGATGCGCTCTATGCCTTTGACGAGGATCTGCTCACCCAGTCTGAGGCGATCGCCGCGTGCGTCGACTCGCTGCAAGCGGCAGTGGAGAACGGAGAAGGGCTGACCGGTGCCATCCGTGACTTGACGGAGACCATCTCTCGGCTGCGAGATCTATACGGCCGCCGAAAAGGCGTGCTCACCGGTATGGCCTGAACCTGAAGCGATCTGAGGAGGATGGAAAATGGCTCGCATTTTTGACGTGATCGAAATCCCCAATATGGGTGCGGACGAACTGGTTCGCCGCTTTCCCGAGCATACCTCTGGCGATTTTCGCATTGGCTCGCAACTGATCGTTGGGCCCGGACAAGAAGCGGTCTTTGTCCGAGACGGGAAGGCGCTGGATACGTTTGGCCCTGGCAGGCACACGCTGACCACCGCCAACATCCCGTTTCTGGTGGATCTGATCGGCAAGGCGTTTGGCAACCGCACGCCGTTCACCGCCGAGGCCTACTTTGTCAATACCCGCGTCTTTCCCGATATGGGATGGGGCACGCCCAACCCAATCCCGGTCATGCACCCGGGCATCGGGTTGGGGGCATCTCTGCTCAAGGCGTACGGAACCTTCAAAATGAAGGTCTCGAACTCCAAGTTCTTTGTTGAAGAGATCGTGGGACGACGAGGCAGCTATGGGCGAGAGGACATCCAGGACTGGCTGCGGGCAGCCGTGCTGACTCAGTTTCGCGATGCGGTAGGCACGTTGAAAAAGTCGGCTTTTGAGATCCAGAGCCTGACCGCCGACATCAGCGAGCTGATGGTCTCCAAGACGCAAGACGACTTTGCAGCGATGGGTCTGGTGCTGGTTGACTTTAAGGTCGCCGAGATCACGCCTTCTGCCAAGACCGCGCAGGAACTGCGCGACATGGGCCTGATCGACATGCAGACCTACATACAGCTCCAGGCTGCGGATGCGATGCGCGATGCGGCGAACGCACCCGGTGGGAATCTGGCCGGTGCGGGCGTTGGGATCGGCGCGGGAGTGGGCCTGGGACAGATGATGAGCCAGGCATTCCAGGGTGTCCAGGGGCCCCAGCAGGCCGCGGCGCCTGCCGCAGCAGCCGCGGGCACGGTGGCATGCCCTTCGTGCAGCCAACAGAACCCGGCAGGGAACAAGTTTTGCAGCAACTGTGGGAAAGAGCTCCCGGCTGAATCAGGCAAGCGCTTCTGTCCTCAGTGTGGACACGAAGTGGCTGCCGGCGCCAAGTTCTGCAGCAGCTGCGGGGCGACCCAGGGATAGTACGGAGAGCTTTTATTCAGGCGCTTTCCCCATTCGGTGATAGGCCAGGCCGAACACGGACCTGGCCTTTTCTTGTGATGCGGGTGTTGCGATGGGTCGTGGGAAGGTGATGAGCAGCAGCAAGGGGTGGATTCGGCCGGGGATCTTGTGGGTCGTCGTACTGGGCGTGGTGGCTTGCTCGACGCCAGCAGCGACGCCTTCGCCGACCCCAGCACCGGGGCCGTTCTCACTGACGGTGCTGTACACCAACGATGGGTGGGGATACACGGAGCCGTGTGCATGCGATCCTGCGGTGGGTGGCTTGGCCCGGCGGGCGGCCTATATCCGATCTGTGCGAGAGAGCGCAACGAACGTGCTGCTGGTGGATTCGGGCGACAGTCTGCTGACCCTGCAGCGTATGGGCGATCGAGAGCAAGGCAAGCTGCTGGCCGAGGCGTTCAACCAGATGGGCTACGATGGCGTGGCCTTGGGAGGGATGGACTTTCGCATGGGATTCGACATCCTTCGCGAGCAGATTGAGGTCGCCGGGTTCCCCGTGCTTTCGGCCAATACGCTTGACCCGCAGACAGGGGACGTCTTTGATCGCGCCTATGAGGTTGTCGAGCGAGGGGGCCACCGTGTGGCGCTGATCGGCTTGACCGATCCCAAGATTGCCGCAGAAGTGACGCAGGACCAGATGCAGGTCTTGGAGCCGGTGTCCACGCTGGTGGACATTGTCGCGGCGATCAAGGAGGATGTCGACGCGATTGTTGTGCTCTCACACCTGGGCGCGATGTACGACATCAACCTGGGCCAGGTCGTGCCCGAAATCGACCTGATCGTTTCGGGCAAGGACAGAGAGGTGTACCTACCTGCTCTCGATGTGAATGGGGCCCTGATTGTGTCCGCTGGAAGCAGGGGAGAATATGTCGGGCGCATCGATCTGGATTTCGATGTCGAGGGCAACGTGGTGTCGCACCATGCACAGGTGCAGGCCTTGGCCGACGAGATCGCGGATGACCCGGATATGCGCCGCTGGATGGCGCAAAGCGGGTTGTTCGCGGCATCGGCGCTCAAGTCCGGGGAGAGTGGAGGGTTCACGCCGTAGGTCTGTTCTGCCGAACCTGGCTATGCTGGAGTGACTCGTTCAGACCTATGGGATCAGTGAGAACCCATAGGTCCGTTGCATTCACGCAGGTGAGGGCATGAACATCTCCAGCACAGCGTCCCGCGCAGCGCGCGCGGCCTCCGCCAGGTCACCCGGGGGGGCATAGACCTGGACGCCGTATGGCCCAAGGAATCCGCGTTCCGCCAGCTTTCCGCAGATCGCCTGCAGAGGGATGTCTCCATGGCCAGGGAGTGTTCCTTCCTCCGGACGCATCGTCTCCGTGCAAGCATCCCTGGCATCGCCAAGGTGCACGAACCACAGTTGCTCCATATCGACGGTGTCGAGCTGTTGCGGCAAGCCTCCGCTGCGGTGGAACTCGACTGTGCTCAGAGACAGGCCCACGTTGCGCCGTGCAGTGCGACGGATGATCTCTTGGCTCTGCGCCAATGAGCGGACGAGGCTGTGCACGCCCGCGCGGAACTCAAAGGCAACCCTCACATCGAATGGCGCAGCCAGATCTGCAAGGCCCCGCAGTGTGTGCACAGCCCAGTCAGCGCTCTCGCTGTCAGATGCCATCCAGTCAGGTCGTGGTCCCGGGTAAGCAAGAACGAGCCCACCGCCCAAGGCGTCAAGGCGCGTGCACAGCTCCAAGAAGTGGGCCTGAATCACAAGAGACTCGGTCCGGGTACGAAAAAGCAGAGGCTCTGTGCCGCTGACTGCTGCTGCGTAGACGCCGTGTTCACCCAAAGTTGCATCGAGAAAAGCCACATGGTAGCTGCTCAGGTATGCCTCGAGCTCTGGAGCCCACAGATCGATGCATCTGAATCCGGCGTATGCCGCAGCCTGAACCTGACCCTCCAGCGAAGCGTCCCCCGATGAACGCGCGCTCAAGCAGAGCTGCATGTCAGTCCGTGCCTCCGATGCTCAGCGTGGCCAGCAAGCCGCAGTGATCGGAGGGCGTGACCTCCCCCTCGCCCGACGCCCTGCCGACGACGGCGATCTGCTGAACCCGGACAGAGCGGGGTACGAGTAGGTAGTCAATGCGCTTGTGCGGTTCCCACGCCGAGAAGGTGTAGCCTGCCTCGTCGGAATGGCAGGCTGTCCAGGCATCGACCAGGTGGCCACGCCGTCCGTCGATCTCTGCCCGTCCAGTGAGGTACTGGATCGGCAGGTCCTGCGGCTCCGCGTTCAGGTCGCCGGTAAACGCAAAGGGCTCATCGCCCGCCTGTTCTGTGATAAAGGCGAGCGATTCGGTGACCACCCGGACGCGGGCTTGCGCACTCAGGGGATAGTGCGTGTTGTAGAGCCAGAAGAGCCCGGCCGGCGTTCGCACCTGAGCACCCAAGACGAGGCGCTGGAAGGTATCGCGTGGATCATCTATCGCCATGGAGAGGCGAGTGAGCGCCTGGTCGACGATGGGGTGGGGACTCAGGATCGCCAGTCCCTCCCACTGTTTTCCCTGGCCCTCGCCCGTGTGGGGGGGCCAGTGGTGGGCCGGATGCCACACCGCCGTGTATCCGGACAGCCCATCCAAGATCTGATCCGCCTGATGCCTCCGATCGTGCGCCGAGTCGTGGAAGCGCACTTCTTGCAGGGCGACGATGTCCGGGTTCGAGTCCGCGATCAGGCTGCGGATCAGGTCCCGGCGGGCTGGCCAGGGCTCGTTATAGTTCCAGATGTTCAGGTCCAAGACGCGGATCGTGTTCACAGATGCGGCTCCGTTCAATGACAACAGTGGACGGTTCCCTCAGCCGTCCAGCCGTTCCGGGTGAGTGTACACGTTCATCCGGCCTCCGCGCAAGTAGCCGATCAGGGTGAGCCCACGGTCCTGGGCCAGTTGCACGGCCAACGATGTGGGGGCAGAGATGCTGGCGACAATGGGGATGCCAACCCGGATGGCCTTTGTGGACATTTCATAGCTGGCGCGACCGGAGGTGACCAGCACTTTGTCATGCAGCGGGATCCCCCAGAGCAGGCAGTAGCCAATGGCCTTGTCCACTGCGTTGTGTCGTCCGATGTCCTCTGCGACCGTCACGACCTCCCCAGAGGCCTCAAAGAGGGCTGCAGCGTGCGTGCCTCCGACCTGCTGGTGGGTGCGCTGCAGGGCTCGCATAGCCCGGTCCAGCCCCAGTATCGTGGAAACGGGCACGCGTAGGCCGTGGGCCACTGCGGGGAGATCCTCGCACAGGGCGCTCACCTCGGCCGCACCACATCCCGACCGGATCAGGCGCACGACGTCGAGACGGTCAGGCGGCGAAAACCCCTCTGTCCTCACGCGCAGTTGCACCCGGTTGCGCGAGCTGAGGGCATCCTCCGACTCGTCGCCAGGGGCAGCCAGTCCTTGCCCGCAGTGATGAATGAGCAAGATGTCCGAGATGGTCCGGACATACCCCTCACTGATACAGAACCCAGCCGCCAGTTCTTTCTCCTGGCCCGGCATGCGCATCAGGGCGGCGATCTGCAGGTCGTTGACGAGGATCTCGAGCGGTTCCTCCAAGATGACGCGCTCATCCGCCGGTTGGCGCTCGCCCGCTCGGATGCGCTGGATCGACCAAGGGATGCTAGAGTTCTGGTTATCTGCGTTGTGGGTCACGTCGCTTATCTCTTTGCTATGCCGGCGGATCTCTGGTATACTGACTACAAGGCACTTTAGTGCAGCTTGCGCCATGCCTGCGCATGGATCACCTGCGAGCGGAACTGGACAGTCCGGCTTGGCTCACGGGCGATCGGGCGCGGCCAAGCGCCTGAGCAATGGACAGGGGCATTGGATTCGGACAACAACAGCGTCAGCGGCATCATCTTGGCCGGTGGGACAAGCTCCCGGCTGGGACAGGACAAGGCACTTTTCCAGAGCGGCGGCCTCTCACTGATCGAAAGGGTTGTCCGGCGGCTTGGTGAGGTCGTCACAGAGATCGTTGTGGTGACGAATGACCCGG
>JADHXD010000145.1 GCA_016783145.1 Anaerolineae bacterium | reverse complement strand
CTCCACCAGGTCCTCGCATACCGCCCCCTGAGGGAACGCAGCCGGCCAGCGGATCAGGTAGGGAACGCGCACGCAGCCCTCGTAAAAGGTCACGCCGCTCTTTAGCAGGAGCCGGTGATCTCCCAGGTGATCGCCGTGGTCGCTGATAAAGGCGATGCAGGTATTCGCCGCCAGGCCCCTCTGCTCCAAGACCTCCAGGATGCGCCCCACCTGATCGTCCACCAGCGAGATGTTTCCATAGTAGTGGGCAACGATGGTGCGCAGTTGAGCCTCGGTCAGCTTGTCATACCCCCGCTCGAGTTGGAGCTGCCTCTGTGCCGGCTTGGTCGCCATTTCCCCTTCCCTCCACACGGGCAGGGGCACCTCGGCGGGATCGTACATCGTGTCATACGGTTCCGGCGGGTCAAACGGAAAGTGCGGATTGCTAAAGGACACCCAGAGAAAGAAGGGCTCCTCCCCCTGCCACTCCTCCAGCCAGCGCGCTGCGCGCCGGCCCACGAACGCGTCGATGGTCTCCTCTGCGGGAAGGGAGCTGGTGTACGCTCCGTACGGCCCGAACTGCCCCTTGGGCTGGTGCTGCCTGCCCTCCCACCCCTTGCCTCTCACATAGTCGGTATACTGGTTGTTCCGGTCGGCCTTGCCCTCCACCAGATCCAGGTAGCGCAGGCCGAACGGCCCCCACTTGGGCATCATGTGCATCTTGCCGATCGCTGCCGTATAGTATCCCGCGTCCTGCAGGTGCCGCATGAACGTGTGCTCCTGCTCGTGGGGCGGGATGCCCACGCAGTTGATATTGCACCCGTGCTCAGAGGGATAGCGCCCGGTCATGATCGACATGCGCGAGGGCATACACATCGGGTTCTGTACGTACCCGCGCTCAAAGCGAACGCCACCTTCTGCGATGGAGTCGATGTGCGGCGTGCGGATCACCGGGTTGCCATAGCATCCCAGGCAGTCGTAGCGGTGCTCGTCGGTCGATAGGAGCAGGATGTTGGGTCTTCCTCGGGCCATAAGGTTGCCTCCAGCGTGTACGTGCTGCGATTCAGAGTTGTAGGTGGAGGACTCACACCCGGGCGAACTCTTCCAGGAGGACGGCGATGTGCTTGATCCCTTCGATATAGTCGGCGATCCGGATGTTCTCATTGGGCGCGTGGGCCTTGCTGTCATAGTATCCGGTCCCCGCGCCCGCGGAGGGGATACCCAACTCGCCGCACAGAGTATATCCCGGACCGCTGCCCGCCATCGTGGGCACCACGACCGGCGGCTTTGCGTATACGCGCTTCGCCGCAGCGACGACCGCCTTGACCAGCGGGTCGCCTGGATCCGTGCGCTGCGCCCAGTCCGCATCCACCAGCTTGATCTCGATGTCCCCGAATCCCTGGTCGTCCAGGTGACTGCGCAGGCCGTCCAGGATCTTGAACGGATCTTGATCCGGTACCAGGCGAAAGTCGATCTTGCACATTGCTGTGTTGGGCAGCACCGTCTTGAGACCTTCTCCCGTGTATCCCGCCCCAAAGCCACAGAGGTTGCACGTCGGCTGAAGGAGGTACTTTTCCTTGAGCGGCATCCCCGTCAGGCCCAGCACAAAGCTGTCGATGCCCAGGCTGGACTTCCAGGCCTCCTCGTCGAGGGGCATCTCCTCCAGGAGTCTCACCTCGGCGTCCGTCGCCGGGCGCACATTGTCGTAGAAACCGGGGATCAACACGCGCTCGTCAGGCCCCTTGAGCGTGTTCAGCGCCCATACCAGCCGCCACACCGCGCTGGGAAGGACCGCCGCGTTGGCCGAGTGGGCGTCGCTGTTGGCCCCGTGCGCGTGCAGCTCGACGTACAGGATCCCCTTCAAACCCAGAGAACTGACCGGCTGCCCGCCGTGGTTCTTGTATCCGCTCTCCCAGATTAGCCCGTCGCAAGCGATCAGCTCCGCGTTCTGCCGTGCAAACGTCTTCAAGTTCACACTGCCGATCTCTTCTTCGCCCTCGGCGATGAACTTGACCGTCACCGGCAGAGAGCCCTTGACCCGCTGGTACGCCTCCACCGCACAGATCCGTGAGACCAGGTTGGCCTTGTTGTCGGCTACCCCCCGAGCATAGATGTGCCCATCGCGGATCTCGGCAGCGAACGGATCGCTCTTCCACAGCTCCAGCGGCTCCGGGGGCTGGACGTCATAGTGGTTGTAAAAGCCCAGGGTCTTCCCTCCGGGTGGGCCCGCGATCTGCGCATAGACCACAGGGTACCCCGGTGTAGACACCAGCCGTACTTCGGCGCCGATCCGGCGGAGCAGTTCGGCGACCATCGTCGCCGTCTCTTCCATGCCCACGTTCTGGGCCGCGATGCTCGGCTGCCGGCAGAGCTCCTGCAGGCGTGCAATGAACTCGTCAGCGTGGTCGTCGATGTACTGCAGCACGTGCTCCATCTACTCTCCTCCTGTAAAGGCAAAACATCCCCCGAGTGCCGATCTGTAACCCGGACAGCCCAGCCCTCGCTGCACGGCTGCCTATTGTATCACGCCCACCGGGCTCCTGCAAACCTTCCTCCCCGTAGGGTGAGCGGCTCGCTCGCCCGCCCGCGGCTCTCCCGACCCCCACCGTAGGGTGAGCGGCCCGCTCGCCCGCTCGCGGTTCCGTGGTGCGTTATTAGCGACCGCCAACCCACAAACCTTGACAACCCACACAATGTATGATACGCTTGTCCCCAGCAAGTGAATTGCCAGCGCCGCTCGTCGCACACGAGGAGGTACCCTATGAGTGACGACCGCATCGCGTTCCACGGAACGCTGCGCCAGCTCTTGGAACAAGTCGAGCGCGGGGAAATGGTCCCCAAGCTTCAGGCATCGCACGCGCCCCCCTGCAAGTTCTGGACCGCCTTCCAGGTGATCAACGGCATCCGGCACGTGGCGCCTGTGATCCACGGCCCCAAGGGATGCACCTATTCCGTCGCCAGCGCCTACAAGATGGGCAGTTGCGAGTATCGCGGTGTCCCCATGGAGCCCACCTCCTGCACTGCACAGAACGAAACCGACGTGGTCTATGGCGGCGAGGGCAAGCTGCTGGATGCGGTCAGAGAGGCCGACCGGCGATACCACCCCGACCTGATCGTGATCCTCTCCTGCTGCTGCTCGGGGATCATCGGCGATGACGTGGAGACCATCGCTCAGATCGCCGAAGGGGAGGTGAGCGCCCGCGTATTGGCCATCCGCAGCGAAGGGTTCGGCGGTGACTTTCGCAGCGGCTACGAGGACGCCTTCAAGGCGCTGATGGACCTGATGGAGCCGCGCCGGGAGGTGATCCCGAGGACGATCAACATCATCGGCGCACGACAGGGCCCCACGTACACCGAATGGACCGAGGACCTGAACGAGCTGGAGCGGCTGGTCCACGCCATCGGCGTCGAGATCAACGGCGTGCTCTGTGGCGGCTGCACCCTCGACCAGATCCGCAGGGCACCCTCCGCCGCACTGAACGCCTCCTGGTGCTACGACTGGGGACAGAAACTGGGCGATCTGATGGAGGAGCGCTTCGGCCTGCCCTACGCCCGCACGGGGCAGCCCTACGGCCCCACCGCAACCGAAGAGTGGATTATGGGCGTGGCCGTGCCCTTGGGTCTGGAGGACCGGGCCAGCGAGCTCATCCGCCAGGAAACCGCCGCCGTGTCCAGAGAGTTGGATACGCTGCGGCGCTGCTTTGAGGGCAAGACGGCGCTAATCGAGATCTCTGAATTCCCTGGGCCCATCCGCGCGCTCTCCCTCGCCAGCATGGCCGAGGAATTCGGCGCGCACCCGGTCGTCATCAACCTGCACCCCTACACGGTCAAGGAGCGCATGCCCAGCATAAAGTTCCTGCTGGAGCGTGGCCAGAATCCCGAAGTGATCCTGACCCAGGGACTCTTTTCGCTGGGCAGCTTCAATGTCTCGTCTGAGACCCAGGCCGAGGTGGAAGCGATTGCCGTGCAGTACGACAGCGCCCTCTATCTGGGCAGCCCGCGTCGCCAGCCCGGCATCCCGCAGGTGAACATGACGACCATCACCGGCTATCCCCAGTACGGTTACCAGGGCATCCGGAATATGGCCAGGCTCATGCAGTCCAGCCTGGAACACGCGGGTCGCCCTCGCTCCCCTCTGTTCAAGAGGGTGCTGTATGGAGGATGAGACTATGGAGGGTACGGGCAAGGCGGAACAAGCCGACCGATCCAGGTGCCACGATCCTTACCTTCGCTGTGCTCTGTACGGTGCGGCACAGGCCGCCCTCGGCGTCACCGGCTGCTGCGTCCTGTCGCACTCGCCCCAGGGCTGCTTCCAGCTCGTGGATTCCGCCTTTGGGTGGCAGGATGCCGACTATACCGAGACCCTGACCCTGTGCACCAAGTTGTGCGAGGACGAGATCGTCCACGGAGGAGAGGATGTGCTCGCCCGCACGATCCTGGAAGCGCAGGGCCTTGGCGCGCCCATCATGTTCGTGCTCACGGCCTGTGGTCCCGAGATCGTGGGCGATGACATCGTAGCCGTGTCCGAAGAGATGAGCTCCCAGGTGGACTTTCAGATCGTGCCCATCCAGTCCGCTGGCTTTCGCGGAGACCAGAACTGGGGCACCGACGTTGCCCTGGAGGCCATGCTCAAGGCACTGGTTCCCGCCGATGGCGGCCCGCGTATTCCGCGTTCGGTGTGCCTGATCGCCCCTCACGCCAACGCGAACCCCACCTGGATGGGAGACCTGGTCTGGGTGGAGGACGTTCTGGCACGCATGGGCGCCTCCGTCACCGCCACCCTGACCCACGATACCGCGCTGGAGGACTTTGCCCGGGTGGCTCAGGCCGAGGGCAGCATCGTGCTCAGCCACGACGCAGGAGACAAGGCAGCACAGTACCTTGCTGAAAACCACGGCATTGCCCAGTGGTGCCGCGGGCTGCCCCTCCCCATCGGGTTCACCAACACCAGGAACTGGCTGAGGGAGCTGGGAGAGCGGCTGGGGGCCGAGGGGCAGGCCAGAGAGATCATCGCCGAGGGAGAGAACAGGGTCGTCAAGGCGTGCCGGCGCAAGGGACTGGAGCAGTCCGCTATGCACCGCGCGCCAGCGGCCATCGTCGCCGATGCCACGGTGGGCATCCCGTTGGTCCGCTTTATCACCGAGGACCTGGAGATGATCCCCCGCCTGGTCTGCCTCCGGTCGGGCCAGGACGGGACTCCCGAGATGCTGGAACGCGAACTGGCTGCCCTGGGCGTGGCGCCGCAGGTCCTGCTCGATGCAGATGTGTACGGGGCGAGGACAGCGCTGGAGGAGGTCAGGCCGGAGATGGTGCTGGGCAGCAACATCGAGCGACACGCCGTCCAAGAGATGGGCATTCCCTATGTCTTTCGTCTGGTGAACCCGATCTCCAGGTTCCGCATGACCGACCGCGCCTATCTGGGGTATACGGGCATGCTCAACCTCATCGAGACCATGCAGAACGACTGGCTGGACAGGTATCGTTCCAAGCGACGGCGCTACGAGGCGAGGTGGTAGATGCGACAGATCGCGATTTACGGCAAGGGCGGCATAGGCAAAAGCACCGTCTCCTCCAACCTCTCCATGGCCCTCCGCGAGCGAGGGCTTGAGGTCATGCAGGTCGGATGCGATCCCAAGCGGGACTCGACGCGCTCGCTGGCTGGCGGACGGATGATCCCCACCGTGCTCGAGACGCTGAGGGATCACCTGCGCGCCGGGCGCGATCAGAGCGCGGTGACCCTGGAGGACATTGTCTTCCTCGGAGACCAGGGCGTCCGCTGCGTCGAGTCTGGCGGACCAGAGCCCGGGGTGGGCTGCGCAGGGCGTGGGGTGCTGACGGCCCTGCAGATACTCAAGGACCTCAAGGCGTTCGAGACGTACGGCCTGGACGTGGTCGTGTACGACATCCTCGGAGATGTCGTCTGTGGTGGCTTTGCCCAGCCCATCCGCGCTGGCTTTGCTCAAGAGATCTACTTGCTCTGTTCTGGTTCCTTTATGAGCCTCTACGCAGCCAACAACATCGCCAAGGGCATCCAGCGGCTGGCGCGGCGGGGCGACACCGGGCTGGCGGGTGTCATCGGCAACAGCGCTGGAGAAGAAGCCTTTGAGAGGCACGTCCTCTCCGAGTTCGCCGAGACCCTGGGGAGCCGGTTGATTGCCATGATCCCGCGCAGTCCCGTGATCATGGCCTGCGAAGTGGAGGGCCGCACCGTGCTCCAGCACTCGTCCCGGTCCCCCGAGGCAGAGGTGTTCCGGGACCTGGCCGCACGCCTGATGGAGAACACCTCCCGAGTCATCCCTACCCCGATTGAGCACGTGGAGGACCTCGAGGCCCTCTATCGCAGACACCTCGGTCATCGCGCCAGCCCGCTAGTCGCGCAGGTCGCGCATGGCGAGGTCGCGTGAGCGAAATGTCGTCTGCCCTCTCACCGGCGGCGATCATGCTCCGCCATCCCTGCTTTAACGAATCCGCGCACGAGAGGATCGGGCGCATCCACCTGCCCGTCGCCCCGCACTGCAACATCCACTGCCGGTTCTGCGAGCGCCGGGTCTGTGCCAACCTGTCCGTCCAGCACCCTGGTTGGGCGCGACGCCTGCTCTCCCCCTCCGGGGCCCTGGACCTGGTGCGCCGCCAGGCCGCCGAGCACCTGCAAAGCACTACGTCGATCGCCAAGGCACCGTTTGTCGTCGGGGTCGCTGGTCCGGGAGAGCCGCTGGCCAACGAAGCGACGTTCGAGGCCCTGGGCCTGGTTCACCGCGAGTTCCCGCAACTGCAAAAGTGCGTCAGCACTAACGGCCTCCTCCTCGCCGAGAGGCTGCCCCAGCTCCTCAGCGTGGGCGTCACCGCGCTCACGGTGACCGTCAACGCCCCAGAGGGCCAGGTCGGCCAACACATCTACGCGTGGGTCCGTCACCGCGGTCGCACCTACCGGGGACAGGCTGGGGCGGATCTCCTCATCGGAAAGCAGATGGAGGGCATCCAGGCCGCCCTCGACGCGAGGCTTGCCCTCAAGGTGAACACGGTGCTCATCCCTGGAGTGAATGACCGGGCCACGGTCCGGCTGGCACAGCGGCTCGAGAGGCTCGGAGTGCGCCTGATGAACGTCATGCCGCTCATCCCCGGCGGAGAAATGAGCGATCGTCGAGCCCCCACCTGTGAGGAGCTGGGGCAGGTCAGGCTGGACTGCGAACAGCACGTCCCGCAGTTCCGGCGCTGCCAGCAGTGCAGCGCCGACGTGATCTGCTTTCCCCTGCATCGACCCCAAGGAGAGCGGGTATGACGCGCGCTCAAGACATCGAGATCATCCGCGATCTCGCAGAGCAGTACGTCGAGATATGTCACGCGGACGGTCAGCAAGAGCGCCGAGACCTGTGGCGGGCCCACAACAGCCTGGTGCCCACCCGCCCGCCCATTTACGTCCGCGCCTTTGCCTGGAGGGAAATGCCCGAGTCCCGGTGCCAATGCAAGGACCCCTTCTTCCGGCACTGTGAGGACTTTTTCCGGGAGAGCCTCTTCCGCAAGACCTTCAACGACGACTACATCTTTGAGCCCTGGGTGACCGTTCACGCAGCCTGCGTGACGCCGGAAGGGGGTCTGTGGGGACTCGAGATCGGGCGCATACCCAGCCCCGACCCCAGGGGAGCGTGGAAGTTCGACCCACCGATCGTCGAGCCCGAAGACGTGTCCAGGCTCGTCAAGCCCCACCACATCGTCGATGAGCAGGAGACCGCGCGCCGCGTCAGCAGGCTGGAGGACGCGATCGGCGACCTCATCACCGTCGGTCTGGATCGCGGGCCGGTGTACCGTATGTGGGACGGCGACATCTCCACCCAGCTCGCCTATCTGCGCGGCCTGGAACAGGTGATGTGGGATATGATGGACAGGCCAGCGTGGCTACACGAACTGCTGGCCTTTATGCGCGATGGCATCCTCCAGACCCACGAAGAGGCCGAGGCAGCCGGCGACTGGACGCTCTGCGCCCATCAGAATCAGGCCATGCCCTACGCCCAGGAGCTTCAGGACCCGAGGGCGAACAGCGAGAGCGTCAGCCGCAAGGAGCTGTGGACCTACTGCGCTTCCCAGGAGCTGGCCCAGGTGGGCCCGGCGATGTTCGACGAGTTCATGCTCCAGTACCAGATCCCGATCGTGGAGAATTTCGGGCTGGTGGCCTATGGGTGCTGCGAGGACCTGACCCACAAGATAGGCGTCTTGCGGCAGATACCCAACCTGCGCCGGATCGCCGTATCCCCGTTCGCCGACGTGGCCCGCTGCGCCGAGCAGATCGGGACCGACTATGTGCTCAGCTACCGTCCCAGCCCCGCAGACATGGTCAGCTATGGATTCGATCCCGACCGCATCCGGGGCATCCTGCGGCGTGACCTTGCGGCCTGCGCAGGCTGCCACGTCGACATCACCTTGAAGGATGTGGAGACCGTCCAGGGCGACCCCAAGCGCGTGCGCCGCTGGGTCGAGATCACTCGCGATGTCATCGAGGAGCTGGGTCTGTGATCGACGCCGCTCAGCTCTCGCCGCGGAGCCCGGGGGACTAGGCCTGCTGCAACATCGGAGGAGTGAGCATCCCCTGATGCGAGCGGCGTCGCCGAATGCTGCTCCGCATTGGGGAGACGCCACTTCTCAGAAGTTGTCAATGGACTTGGCAACAGCGCCGTGGTGGAGGCTTTGCCCCCCTACTTCACGGAAAGGAGACACGCAAATGGAATACCGTCAGCTTGGCAGCGACGGCCCGCAGGTGCCGGTTCTGGGACTGGGTGCGTGGCCGATCGGCGGCGGCATGGGGCACGTGGACGAAAGAGTCGCCATCAACACGATTCGCGCTGCGATTGACAGCGGCATCACCCTCCTCGATACGGCCCAGGCATACCGCACCAGCGAGGCTACGGTGGGGGTGGCGCTGCGCGACGGGTACCGGGACCGCTGTTTCCTGGCGACCAAGGCCAGCAGTGACTACTCACGCGAGGGCATTCTCTCGTCCCTGGAGGACAGTCTTCGGGCCCTGGACGTCGACTATGTGGACCTGTACCAGATCCACAATTGGAAGCCCGAGTACCCGATCGAGGCTACTATGGAGACGATGGCCCGGCTGCAGGAGCAGGGCAAGGCGCGCTACATCGGCGTCTCCAACTATGGCGCCGCGCAGATGGCGCAAGCGCTCAAGACGGCGCGCTTCGGGTCGAATCAGGTCCGCTACAGTATGTTCGACCGCCAGATCGAGGTGCAGGATGTTCCCTTCTGCGAGCAGGAGGGCATCGGCATCCTGGTGCACAGCCCGTTGGCGAAAGGCTTGCTGACCGGGGTGTACACGCCAGCACACCGGTTCCCCCAGGACGACGAGCGTTCGCGTTTCCCCCGCTTTCAGGGCGACGCCTTCGCGCGTTACCTGACGGTAGCGGACCGCCTGCAAGAGATCGCCCTGGACGGGGGGCTGAACCTGGTACAGCTCGCCATCGCCTGGGCACTGCGCCTGCCGGCGATCACCTGCGTCCTCGTCGGTGCCAAGAACCCATCTCAGGTCCAGGATCACGCGGGTGCAGCGGGCGTCGTGCTCGGTGACGAGGAGCTGGCACGCATATCCGAGATCCTGTCCGACGCACCACAAGACTGAGGGCGAGCCGGACGTGCCACGCCAGCCGCGGCACGTCCGGCTGCATCGAGCACCTGGCGCGCTCGCCTCAGCAACACTTCTCCGGCTCACGAGCACACAACGGCGGGAGGACTAGCTCGGCGGCGTCTCCTCGCGCTGGTAGGCCAACTGCCCATCCACCACGACGAGTTCCACGGTCGTGCGATAGTCGAACGGGTGCCCGCTGAACACGACAATGTCCGCGTCCTTGCCCACCTCCAGGCTGCCCACCCGATCGGCCACGCCGATGATCTCGGCGGGGTGAATGGTGATCGCCTTGAGCGCCTCCTCTTCCGGCATCCCCTCGCGCACAGCCAGCGCCGCGTTGATCGGTAGGTACTTGACCGCGGACATCTCATCCGTCTGGATTGCGACCTTGACCCCGGCCTTGGCCATCAGTCCCGGGTTCTTGGGCGTCATGCCCTTGAGCTCATACTTGGTCCGCGAGAACAGGATCGGTCCTGCGGTGACGGGAATGCCCTTCTCGACCAACACGTGGGCGATCTTGTACCCCTCGGTCGCGTGCTCCAGCGTCAGGTCCAGGTTGAACTCCTCGGCGATGCGTATCGCGGTCAGCATATCGTCAGCCCGGTGGGCGTGGATGCGTGCCTTGAGCTCGCGGCGCAGCACCTTGCCCAGTGCCTCCAGCTTGAGGTCCCGCTCCGGCCGGGTGGGAGCCTTGGCCTCTCCATCTCCCACCTCCACCTTGGCCTTGTATGCTTCCAGGTCCGACTGGTACCGTTCCCACTTGTCGAGGTAGTTCTGCGCCTCTACCAGCGCCGACCGCAGCGCAGCGGCGTTCCCCATTCGCGTGGCTGGCATCTTTTTCTGCCCCCCATACACGCGCTTGGGGTTCTCGCCCAGCGCCATCTTCATCCCCGCTGGCTCTAGCAGTATCATCTCATCCACGGTCGGCTTGCGGACCGTCTTGACACAGATCCACTGCCCCCCGATCAAGTTTGCGCTGCCCGGGCCGGTGAGCACGGTCGTCACCCCGGCCTGCAGCAGCTCCCCGAACGCGGGATCTCCGGGGTTCAGCGCATCCAGCGCCCTCAGGTGGGGGGTGATCGGATCGGTGGTCTCGTTGCCATCCGACTGGTCCCAGCCGATGCCATCGGCAAAGATCCCCACGTGACAGTGCGCGTCGATCAGGCCGGGCATCACCACCTTGCCTGTCGCGTCGTACACCTCCGCATCCTCCGGGATCTCGACCCTTTCCCCGATGGCCACGATGCGCCCCCCTTCGATGAGCACGGTCCCGCTCTCGAGCGTGCCCTGGGTAATGGTCATCACCTTGCCGCCGGCGATCGCGATCACTCGCTCACCTCCACGTTGTGCAGCGAGTTCTCCTCGATCCACTGGTCGAGCAGCTCCCGCTTCACTCGCCACTGCCTGCCCACCTTGAACGCCGGGATCTTGCCATCCCGGGCCAGGCGCCTCACGGTCAGGGGATGCAGGTTCAGATACTTGGCCACCTGGTCGATGGTCATCATCAGGGCACCCTTTTCTTCCGACATTGTTTTGCCTCCATTCTATGTATGAGGCCGTAGGGCCTCTCAGCGACTCTCCCCTTACTACGATGGTCTGCTCGTCCTTGTCTCTGCCACCCGCGGCTGTAGGCGCGGTTTCCATACCGCGCCATGCTCCTAGGCCACTGGCACCCGCGTCACGTACACATAGTACGCGCCGATCGACTGCCCCTCTGCGTCGCTCAGGTAGGTCTGCAGCCGGGCCTCTCCGGCAGGGAGGTCCATCTCAAAGGCGATCCCCTTGTCCTCCGGGGCGATAGGTCGGGCCTCCTCTCGCCCAGCGACCTCGACCCTCGCCGTCACCAGCGGGATCGCCCTCCCTCCGCCATAGCTATCCCGGAGGTCGTGGTAGCGGACCACCTCCCCCGGGATCCCCTCGACCATCGCCCGGTCCTCTTCCACGGGCCACCGGCGCAGCTCAAAGCGATAGCGCCCCGAGGCGACCACGTCGATCTCCCAGTATCCGTTGCAGGCCAATCCAGCGCGGACCTGCGACTGGTTCCAGGCACAGAGCACCGGGTCATTTCGCCAGTCGTGCGCGTTCAGGCGAACCATCGCCGCCTCCTCGCTGCCAACGGGGATCGGAATGGTCCCGTCGAACTGGCGGGAGACCTTGTCCCACCACGCCTCGTACCCTGCGCGCAGCCGGGCGACGACGTCGGGGTGCTCGGCAGCTACGTCGTGCCGCTGTCCCGGGTCAGCCCGCAGTTCGTACAGCTCGACGCCATTGATCAGCCGCCACCGCCCGGTCATCGTCGCACTCTTGCGCCACTGGATGGGATAGGCGACACGCTGCGAATCGGTGACCACGATCCGGTCAGGCCAGTTCCCGCTCTCCCCCCTCAGCAGCGGGGCCAGGCTCACCCCGTCGAACTCATGCCCTCCGGGATCGATCCCGCACAGATCCAGGAGCGTCGGCATCAGGTCCACGTTGGCTGTCAGCTCGGGGATATCCCGCCCCCTGTCCATGCCGCCAGCAGGCCAGTGGAGGAACAGCGGCACCCGGTGCCCTCCCTCGTACTCGGATCCCTTGATCCCCCTCATCCCCGCGTTGTACCCCCCGACCACGAACTGGTCCTCGTCCAAGGTCGCGCCGCCGGCCGTGCCATTGTCGGTCATAAAGACGGTGATCGTGTTCTCTTCCAGACCCCACTCGGCCAGTTTCTGGCGCAGCAAGCCCAGGTTCTCGTCGATGCAGGTGATCATCCCGTAAAAGTCTGCCCTGTCTTGGGTCTCGACCAGGCCGGCGTACAGGTCGCTGTACCGCTTCCCCACGATGTAGGGCGAGTGCGGCGCGTTCGTGGTGATAAAGCACAGAAAGGGCCTCTCCCGGTTCCGCTCGATGAACCGGAGCCCCTCGCGAAACCACACGTCGGTACAATACCCCTCGTATGGCGTCCACACCCCATTGGTTGCATACGTGTCATCGTTGTACTTGTTTCCCCAGTAGTCTGGTGTGTTGCCGACGCCGCCCCCGCCGTGCGTGACGACCTCAGCAAAGCCCCGGTCCTGGGGACGGTAGGGGGTATTGTCGCCCAGGTGCCACTTGCCGAACAGCCCCGTGACATAGCCCTGCTCCG
>JADHXD010000144.1 GCA_016783145.1 Anaerolineae bacterium | reverse complement strand
AGCTATCAGCAGTCAGCTATCAGCGGTCAGGGGACAGCAGACAGCGAACAGCAGGGGAGGCTGGCTTGGGAGGGATTTCAGGACGCTGAAGGTGTGGGAAAAGAGCCACCAGTTGACGCTGGATGTCTACAAAGCGACGGTGCGCTTCCCAAGGGACGAGCTGTACGGCCTGACCAGCCAGATCCGGCGCGCTTGTGCCTCTATCCCCGCCAACATCGCCGAGGGCTGTGGCAGGAGTGGGGACGCCGAGCTCGCGCGTTTCCTGCAGATCGCGATGGGTTCGGCCAGCGAGCTCGAATATCACCTCTTGCTGGCGCACGATCTCGGCTTTCTCAACCACCCGGACTATGAGCCTCTGGCGGAGAGAACCGTCGAGATCAAACGGATGCTCACCTCATTCATCAAGAGGCTGAGAGCTGCCCGCTGACCGCTGACTGCCGACCGCTGACTGCTGACCGCTGACTGCTGACCGCTGACCGCTGAAAGCTCTTTCTGGAGGGATATGAACACATTCTACGTCTGGACCATTGGCTGCCAGATGAATTTCGCTGATTCCTGGCGGTTGGAGCGCGAACTGGGCCGGCTTGGCTTTCGAGAAGCGCCGCGAGCAGAGGATGCCGACCTGGTGGTGCTCAACACGTGCGTGGTGCGCCAGCACGCCGAGGACAAGTGCGTCGGCCGGCTCACCTCGCTCAAAGGATGGAAACGGCGGGCTGCGGGCCGCATGCTGGTCGTGATGGGCTGCTTTGTCGGGGACGAGGAGGCCCTCCTCCGGGCCTATCCCTACGTAGACCTGTTCCTCAAGCCCTCCGACTATGTGAGCCTGGTGCACTATCTGTGCGACCACGACCTGCTGCCGCGATGGGACACGGACGCGCTCGCATCTCCACTGCGGGAGGATGGGGAGGTGCCCGTGTCGATGCACGTGCCGATCAGCTATGGCTGCGACCATCACTGCACCTACTGCATCGTCCGCCTGCGGCGGGGGGCGGAGCGCAGCCGTCCCCTCCCCGAGATCGTGGGCGAGATCCGGTCCTTGGTCGGGCGCGGCGTGCGCGAGGTGACCCTGTTGGGCCAGAACGTCGATTCGTACGGTCACGACCTGCCCCCTCCCGCAGGGCGCGAGCGACCTCCTCACCTGGCGGATTTGCTGCACGCCATCCACGAGATCGACGGCCTCTACCGGATTCGCTTTCTCACCTCTCACCCCGCAGACCTGCGCTCCGAGGTCATCGAGGCCGCGGCGGCGCTGCCGCGCGTCTGCCCTCACTTTGAGCTGCCCGTCCAGGCCGGGGACGATGAGGTGCTGCGCCGCATGGGACGCGGGTACACGGTTGCCCAGTATCGCGACCTGATCGCCCGCATCCGCGAGCAGGTCCCCGGATGCAGCATCGCCACCGACGTCATCGTCGGCTTTCCAGGCGAGACGGAGGCCCAGTACCAGGCCACGTTCGACCTGCTGGAGGAGCTGCGCTTCGACGCCGTTCACGTCGCTGCCTATTCGGTTCGCCCCGGCACCCCCGCTGCCCGACTGCCCGATGACGTGCCACAGGAGGAAAAGGAACGCCGCCGCCAGGCGATCGACGACCTGCAGGCGCGCATCGTCGGCGAGATCAACGCTCAATTCCTGGGACGTGATGTCGAGGTGCTGGTGGAGCGCGAAAAGAAGGGCCGCTGGGAGGGGCGTACGGCGACGAACAAGCTGGTCTACTACCCCGACGAGGACCGGGATTGGCAGGGCCGGCTGGCCCGCGTGCGGGTCACCTGGGCGGGTCCGTGGTCGATGATCGGGGAGGTAGTTCGAAAAGCCTGATCGATGTCCTCAGCCGAAGGGGCTGGACCCAAGTCGGCGCATAGTCCCAGTAGTGACTTGCGAGAGGGATACGGTTCCGACAAGTCGCGCTCTGTCTCTGGTAATGCCTGAGCAATGACCCGCAACCTATCTCGTGGCGGAAGCTGTCGCAGCAAAGTCAGAACGGCTTCGATCGTTACATCGTTTGGCAAGCTCATTCTCCACTCCCATAGTGCCCTTGTCTTGTCCTATTATACATCCTCTGCGCCATCTGCGTAATCTGTGGATAGATTCGCCTAATCATTGCCCAATGTCTATCCAATTGCTCTATGAGATTCGGTCACAGGCTGGGCCTAGGCCGACCGGGCAGGTATGGAGGCGTCTGCTGAGAACCGGCAGGTATGGAAGATTCTGCTGAAAATCGGCACGTATGGAAACGTGCCCTACCAGATAGTTCACCCCGCCGGCCAGCGATACGTGGCCACGCTCTTGTCCGGCAGCACGGCGTCGAACTGCCCGTCCGGCGTGACGACCCTGAAAGGCTGCGCTTCCCCGGTCTGGTTGACGGCGACGAGGACGATCGTGCCGTCGGGGTTGAGGAACGCGGCATTCGTCACCGTGCGCCGTGAACCGTAGTCACTCTCGATGCGATGCGCGCCAGAGCGGACAAACACCGAGATCTGCCCGAGCAGGTAGTACTCGGCGATCCTCCAGTATTGGGCCGGATCGCTGCTGCTGACGGTGACAAAGGTCGGGCTGGCGCCGTGCGGGCCGGCGTTGGGCTGGCGCTTGTCGTCCAGACAGGCCACCCAAGCGTTGTAGCTCCTGGCCCAGTTGCGAAAGTATCCCAGGATGGCGTCGATGCCCTGGGTGGTCCAGGTCGAATACTCGGTGAAAAAGAGGTCCTTTTGGGGGAATACCTCGTGCAGTTGCCCCATCTGTTCCACCCGGCCCTCGTAGGCGTGAAAGGCCACACCGTCCGCGGCGGCATAGGCCTCGGCGTCCTCCAGGATGCGGGCCGGATAGCGCATGGCGTCCTTGAAATTGTGGTCGAATATCCAGATTTGGGTCCGGACGTCGTGGGCCAGGAATTCCTTTTTGACGGCCTTGAGAAAGTCGCGCTGTTCTTGCCAGGTCATCTTGCAGGTAGGATAGGCGCGATGGACCATCAAGGGCTCGTTTTGCAGGGTCATAGCATAGATGGGGATGCCCTGCGCCGCGTAGGCCTGGATGGCCATGCGGTAGTACCGGGCCGCGACCTCATAGTATCCCGACAGCAGCCGCCCGCCGCCCATCACACCGCTTGATTTCATCCATCCCGGCGGGCTCCACGGCGAGGCAAAGATCTTGAGGTCGGGGTTGTAGGATAGGGCCTTCTGGATCGTCTCGACGATGCCGTATTCGACGTCCTTTTGAATGCTAAAGTGGGCCAGTTCGAGGTCGGTACCGCCCTCGGGCACGTCGTCGTAAGAGTAGTACTCGCGGGCCGTGAAATCGGACGAGCCGAAGCAGATGCGCATGAGGTTCCAGCCAATGCCCTCGACGGGATCGACCAGGCTTTTCAGCACCCGGTCCCCCTCCGGCATGCGGCGCAGGTTGTAGACCGTGGCCTCGTCAAAGGAGCAGCCAATGCCCAGGATCGACTGGTAGGTGACAGAGGGATCGACGCGGATGATCGTTTCTCTACCGCCATCTGCTTCACTGAATACCAGATCGGCTTGCCGGGACAGTTTGAAGCGCTGCCCGTCTTGAGAGCTGAACCATACCTCTGCGTTTTTCGTCACGAGCGCATTCCTTTCTCCTCATCGGTGCTTTGGACCGGAGCATGGGTCTCAACTCCGATCATCGTTGTGATCCCGGCTTGTGGAAATCGCCTGTCGCCAGTCGCGCCAGCGATCACCTGACGGTTCGCGCATCGTGCATCATTTCTCCACAACCGGCAGCCCCAGCAGGCCACCCCCCTCCCGCGCGCGTTCCTCCGACCCGGCGTCCACCAACCCCAGTCCACCCTCATCCAAGAACCAGATCTCGGCTGCCAACTTGAACCCGGCCTTCTCGATGCCCCTGGCCGAAGCGACGTTGCCTCGATGGTGCAGGACCCAGAACCGGGCCGCATCCGTGGCCTCTGCCTCCAGGATGGCCTGCAGGAGCCCCGGATAAATGCCCCGGCCCCGCCACGCGGGCAGGGCAGCAAAATCCATCAGGTACCGGTCCCCCGGCGGCACGCTGAACGAGACCGGAGGCAACCCAAAGCGCGTCCGCCCTGCGGCGCTCCAGCCATAGGCTACCGGCGTGGCGCCGATCCAGGCCACGTAGGGACGGTGCACGGTCTCCACGCGCGCTGCGATCTCGGCGGCACGTGCGAACACAGCGTCCACACGCAGCACAACAGGGAAAAGGCCGGCTGGAAGCAATCGCCAGCAGAGAAGACCGGTCTGGCAGTAACGCGCTCGCCTGCGCCATCCTGTACCCGGGATCGATGATCGATCGGGCAGAAGACAAAAGCGCCGACGAAAGGACAGGCGACACTCCCCTTCGTCGGCGCATGGCTGGTATGTGGTCGGCTTTGAATCGCCGGACGCCGTGCCTGCCGTTACTCTGCATCTATCATACCACAGAGTGCCCGCGTTGCCAATACATTGGCAACCGCTGTGCTGGCACCTCTACCCACAGTTGACCCCGTTCCTATTCTGTGCTATGATGTTAGCCTACCTAACTAATAGCTCTGCTATCAAGTACGTGGACTGGGCGATGACCTGGCAAGGCAGGAGAGACGGCGATGATATCTGATCAACGGCTGGCACGGAGGATTGCCGGCATCGCACCGATGCTTATGGAGCAAGTATCCGTGCAGTTGCGCCAGCTAGACCAAGCCATCGCTCCTGCACACCTGCGCGTCCTGGCGCATCTGAGACGCCACTCGCACACCGTGAGCGAACTGTCCAGGATGAACAAGGTAAGTGTCCCCTCAATGTCTAGCACCATACAGACTATGGTCACCCGTGGCTGGATCGTACGCCTACCGGTACAGGACGACCGGCGGCAGAAGCGATTGGAATTGACGGCAGAAGGTCAGAGGACGCTGGACAGGGTGCAAAACATCGTCGCAGCCTATATGGCGAAGGCGATCTCGGGCCTCGGAGAAGGGGAGCGGGAGCAACTGTGGGCGGGGCTGGATGTTCTATACACTGTGTTTGGCGGAAACCAGGATGTCGGGGAAACAGACATCACATGACTGGATCGAGGGGTCAAGTCAGAGACAACTCATTGAAGGAACGTCACAACTACTTGGAGGAGAACACATGGCAGACCCACGCGTAGAGAAATTGGCTGACGTCCTGGTCAGCTATTCGGTTGCCGTACGGCCAGGAGACAAGGTACTGATTCGAGGCGGCACCCAAGCCGAGCCGCTGCTCAAGGCAGTGTACGCCAAGGTGCTGCAGGCAGGGGGGCATCCACTGATGCTGCTCTCGCTGCCCGGCATGGACGAGCTGCTGTACCGGCACGCGTCAGACGAACAGTTGCAGTACATCCACGCGCCGCAAAAGCTGATCCTGGAGACCTATGACGTCAGCATCGGGATCCAGAGCGCGGAAAACACAAAGGCGTTGAGCGGCGTGGACCCGGCCAAGATGGTACTGCAGCGCCAGGCGGGCGCAGAACTGATGAAAACCTATTTCAAGCGCTCTGCGTCCGGCGAACTGCGCTGGACCGGTACACTGTTTCCCACAAACGCATACGCCCAAGACGCAGAGATGAGCCTGAGCGACTATGAGGATTTTGTCTACGGGGCTTGTATGCCGGATATGGACGACCCGGTGGGCCACTGGCGGCGCTTTTCAGCGTGGCAGCAACAGATCGTGGACTGGCTCAAGGGCAAGGAACGGGTACACGTCGTCGGCCCCGAGACCGACCTGCACTTGAAGATCAGCGATCGCGTCTTTATGAACAGCGATGGCAAGCGAAATATGCCGAGCGGGGAGGTGTTCACCGGACCGGTCGAGGACAGCGTGAACGGCCACGTGCATTTCTCGTACCCGGCCATCGTTGCCGGGCGCGAAGTAACGGGCATACGCCTGCAATTTGCGGATGGGCGAGTGGTGAAGGCCAGCGCCGAGAAGAACGAGGATTTCCTCCTGCAGACCCTCGAGACCGACGAGGGAGCACGGTACGTCGGCGAGTTTGCCATTGGCACCAACAAGGGCATCACCCGCTTCACCCGGCAGATCCTGTTCGACGAAAAGATCAGCGGCAGCTTTCACATGGCGCTGGGGGCAGGCTATCCCGAAACGGGCAGCAAGAACCAGTCCGCGATCCACTGGGATATGATCTGTGATATGCGCGACGGCGGAGAGATCTGGGTGGACGACGAGCTGCTGTACAAGGACGGCGAATTCGCGATCGCCCTCTAGTGCGCTGTCACTGGACAGCCAAGCAGGAAATCATCAAGAACTCGCTCCGCTCGCGGCACCCGTCTCAGGTGGGTCGCCCCAGGGACGGAGCTCAGAGCAGATACTCCTCTGTCAGACAAGCTTTCGAGTAGGGGGGCAGCGATAACGTCGCCGCTTTTCATCCCATCAAAGGAGAAACGAATTGATTCCTCAGCATGTGACCCTGGTCGTGAACGGCCAGACCCATCGCGTCCACGTCGAACCCGATACACCGCTGATCTATGTCCTGCGTAACGACCTCGGCCTCAAGGGAACCAAGGCCGGGTGCAGCTTGGGGCAGTGCGGCACGTGCACGGTCCTCATCGACGGGCAGCCCCGGCCATCGTGTCACGTGTCGGTCGCGTCCGTGCAGGGCCGGGCGATCACCACGGTAGAGGGCCTGGGGACGGAAGGTGCTCTGGACCCGGTGCAGCAAGCCTTTATCGACGAAGGAGCGGTCCAGTGCGGCTTTTGCACGCCGGGTATGATCGTCGCGGCCAGGGCCTTGCTCGACCGCCACCCCCACCCGACCGACGCACAGATCCGCGCTGCACTGACCCAGAACCTGTGCCGCTGCGGGGCATATGACCGCGTTCGCAGGGCGATCCGACGCGCTGCGGGAGAGCCTGTGGGGACGGGTTCCTACTCATCGAGGGACGCGACGGCGGGGGATGGCGCGCCTGACTCGGCCGGTGGCCTGCCCCGCCCGCTGCGCCACACGCCCGATCTGGATGCCTGGATCCGCATCGGAACGGATGGCACGGTGACCGTCTTGTCTGGGAAGGCCGAGCTGGGCCAGGACCTCCGGACCGCGGTCGCGATGATCGGGGCGGACGAGCTGGACGTGTCCATGGAGCGGATGCGGGTGGTCATGGCGGATACAGGCCAGTCACCGGACGAGGGGTACACCGGAAGCAGTATGTCGCTGGAGACTTCGGGCAATGCCATTCGCTACGCGGCGGCCCAGGCACGGCACGTGATGCTGTCCGTGGCGCACGAGGAATTGGAGGCGCCCCTGGAGCGCCTGACGGTGAGCGATGGCACGATCTCTGATCCGATCACGGGGCGCACAGTGACCTACTGGGAGCTGTACGGGGGAAGGCGATTCGGGTGCCCGGTGACGGGTGCCATCCCACCCAAGGGAGAGGACGCCTATGCGCTCGTGGGCCGGGCCCAGGATCGGCTCGACCTCGTGGACAAGGTGATGGGCCGGGCTCGCTTTGTGCACGACCTGGACCTGCCGGGCATGGTCCACGGGCGGATCGCCCGCCCGCCGGCGTACGATGCCCGCCTGGTGTCGGTGGACGAGGCGGCTGCAGCAGGCATGCCGGGCGTGATGGAGGTGGTTCGCGACGGCAGCTTTTTGGGGGTGATCGCCGAACGGGAAGAGCAGGCCGTCGAGGCAGTGGAGGCATTACAAAGGGCCGCGACCTGGCAGAACGACACGTCCCTGCCGCCCCAGGAGACGCTCCCGGAGTACATGCTCAGTCAGCCGGAGCAAGCGTTCACCCTCATCGATGGTAGGCCCGTGGAGGGCCCGATCCCGCCGATCGAGGCGCCGCCCGAGGCGGTTCACACGCTGAGCGCCACCTACTATCGGCCCTACCACGCGCACGCGTCGGTGGGGCCATCGGCGGCGGTGGCGCTGTTGGATGAAGGCAAATTGACGGTCTGGACGCACAGCCAGGGGGTGTACCCGGTGCGGGACGGGATCGCCCACGTGCTGGGCATGCCCGCGGAGGACGTCCGCTGCATTCACGTGGACGGTCCCGGCAGTTTCGGGCACAACGGCGCGGACGATGCCGCGCTCGACGCGGCGCTGCTGGCCCGCGCCGTGCCCGGGCGTCCCGTGTCGCTCAAGTGGACGCGGGCCGATGAGCACACCTGGGAGCCGTACGGCGCGGCGACTGTGGTGCAGTTGCAGGGCAGCCTGGACGCCATTGGTGAGGTGGTCGACTGGAACCACGACGTGTGGGGCTATACCCACGTGCTCCGTCCCCGCCCGCGCGGCAACGTGTCGGGCCTGATGGCGGCGTGGCACCTGGACAAGCCGTTCGACCAACCCCAAGCGCGGCCCATCCTGTCTCCCCAGGTAGGCATCCACCGCAATGCCGATCCGCTGTACACGTTTCCCCGGCGGCGGATCGTCAAGCACTTTCTGCCCGACAGCCCGCTGCGCGTCTCGGCCCTGCGGGGGCTGGGTTCCTATGCCAATGTGTTCGCCATGGAGTCGTTCCTGGACGAGGTCGCAGAGGCGGCAGGGGTCGATGCGGTGCAGTTTCGCCTGCGCTACCTGGCGGACGAGCGGGCACGGGCGGTGCTGGAAGCGGCAGCGGAAAAGGCAGGCTGGCAGGCAAAGGAACGGCCCCGGGGGAAGGGGCATGGTCGCGGGGTGGCGTTTGCGCAGTACAAGAACCGCCAGGTCTATGTCGCTGCGGTGGTCGACCTGAGCGTGGACCGGGAGAGCGGGCGGGTCCAACTGGAGCGGGTCGTGATCGCCGCCGACGCAGGACAGATCGTCAACCCGGCGAGCATGAGCAGCCAGATCGAGGGCGCCTTTGTCCAGTCGGCGAGCTGGACGCTCAAGGAAGAGGTGACTTTTGGGCCGCACGGCGTCACGAGCGACGACTGGCGCAGCTATCCAATCCTCCGCTTTCGCGAAGCGCCCGAGATCGAGACGGTGCTGCTCCAGCGCCCGGGGCTGCCTTTCCTGGGCGTGGGCGAGGGTGCGATGGGCCCGGCCCCGGCGGCGATCTCGAACGCGATCTATGACGCGGTGGGGGTTCGCATGCGGCGGATTCCCTTTACACCAGAGCGCATCCAGGCCGCCCTGAACAGAGACAGACAGGTTCAGCGCTAACCAGCGCACAAGGGGCCAATCCGATGAGATCTGGTTCAGCCGGTAGTGCTCAAAGAACGGTAGATTGATCGCATTTGCGGCGGGATGTGCGCAGATGTACAGCTTTTTTGGGCCATCTATGATTTTCCCACTTCAGGTTCGGGTATGTGCCCCACGAAAGCCGCCGCGCTTTCTAGGTCCTGTTCGTTAGGGCGACCTCGGATGTCGCTATGATACCATCCCAGTAGGGCAGGCGAACCTCCCCTTCGTCGGCGCATTGCTGGCATGTGGTCGGCTTTGAATCGCCGGACGCCGCGCCCGCCACTACTCGGCCTCTATCATGCTACAGAGTGTTCGCGCTGTCAATGCACTAGAACTGAGGCTGGGTCGCAAACTGGACAAAGGCCGACCTTGCTACGCCTGTCGGGGGGCCTGCCTGTACACTGCCGTGTCAGGGTTGTCAAAGAGTGACAAGCAGCGTATGAGATCTGGCAAGATAGTCAGGGGCAGGAGAACAGGTCGATGGGTCTTGAGAAGGCAGTAGGGAACGAGATAGCAGGGGTAGGTAGGCCTACACGGCGCACTCATTGGGGGCGTATCGCTGGATGGTTTGGAGGATGTAACACTGGTCCTGTTGCGGATCTGGCGGTGGCCAACATTCCGCCAGGTCAGGATGCAGGGTCAGAAACACACTCCTCCAGTTCTCGACCTGGAATCCAACCACTTCCAGTGTTTCTGGGTCAAATAGAGCATATACGCCGTCATCCAGATAGCAGGCTACATGCAGGCTGCCAAAGACGTCCAGATGGATGTAGAGAGTGTCTACCTCTGCGTCATAAGACATCGTCGCTCGACTGGGGTCTTGTCGGTCGACGTAGGTGGTTTTCAGACTGAAGACACTGGCCATTCTAGTTTTTCTCCCCTCTTGGCCTCAGAAGCAATGTAGGCAGTGATGACACGACCAAGCTCACTTTGGTTGGCTGGTAGCTCAACGACTACCTTGAGAAAGAAGCGGCTGAGGCGACCGGGCAGGAAGCGCCTCCTGTAGAAGACTCGTCGTCGCTTGTGAGCAGCATCTCACGCGCTCGGCCAGGCAGGGGCAGGGCGCTGCGGCGAGAACCGCAAATCCTCGCAGGGGACTTGCCCTGTCCCGTCTGGGCCAGGACGCAACAGGGCAAGCGGTTACCGGTAGGGCAGGTATCACAGCATCTCGATGCTGTAGTCCAGGATCTCGACGTCCGGCCGGTTGCGCTCGATCCAGCCAACGACACGAGTCAACTGGCCGTGTGCGTAGGCGGCGTCGTTGGAGACCGCGGCAACGCCGAGCAGGGCGGTTTGCCAGACATCCTGGTAGTCCACCTCAGCGATGCTGACGTTGAACTCGCGTCCAACGCGGCTGATGACGCTCTTGAGAATGCTTCGCTTGCCCTTGAGCGAGGACGCAGTCGGCAGATAGAGCTTGATCCGACAGGTAGCAATGACCACTTATTCGTCAGACAGTCCGAGCAGTGTCTTCCACTCGCCGTGCAGGCCCTCATCACTGACCCCATAGTAGACACGAATCTTGGCGTCTGCGGTTTTCTGAGCCAGGTCGTACCGCCTGTGTCCGGTCTGCTTGTATGCCTTGACGAGGCCGATCGCCCCCTGCCAGTCGATGTCACCCTCCTGGACCTGGTGTTTTTCGCGTTCGACGATCGCATAGTGCCATAGTCGCCGAGCAGAGGAGCGGGTGACATTCTGCACGTGGCTTCCCTTGCGCAGGTCGGACATGGTATAGTATGGCCTGCCCTTGCGCTCCATCACCTCTGTGATCTCGACGCCGGTTCGCGGAGGATGGATGTCCAGTATGTCGGTCACCTGGACGCGAACGGGCTTTTCGGGCTGGGCGGCCAGGGCACGCTTGACCAGCTCGACGATCTCATCGCGCACGGCGAGGTTGGTTTCCCCCTCGTTGCGCACATAGATCTTGCCGCCGTCGATGGCATAGGGTGGGTCTTGACCGCGCGGGACCTGGATGCGGATGATGCGCTGGCCCCCGCTTTCCTGGGTGTCGATGGTCAATTCGAGCGGGGGGGTGACCTTGCTCTCTACGTCGCGCCGGACGAGTTGAATGACCTGGTCGGCATCGGGCGCGCCTGTCACGGGGTTCTTGGCGTTCGAACTGGCGCCGAGGTAGACCGTGCCCCCGTTGGTGTTCGCAAAGGCCACTACGTCGGCCAGGATCGCATACATCCTGCCTCCCCGACGGGTCGCGCCCTCGTGAAAGGCCTGTACGATCGTGTTGCCGGCCTCGCGAGCTTCTTGAATGTGATCGAAAGGCTCGGCAGCCAGGGCGCGAGCGGGACGGGTGACCGAAAAGTCCATCCCCGTCAACGCGCTGCGGAGGGCGGCGAACGACTGCTCTTTGAGGCGGATCTCTGTCAAGCGATCGCCGACGCCAAGCCGCTCTGGATGCCGGGGATCGGCCACCAGGCGATGGGCATCGGTGCCCTGGATGCAGTGCATGCGCCGCGGGTATTCTGGCTTGCTCCCGTTGTAGAACCTGGCGGTCGCATTTCGCCCCGTCCTTTCCAGGTCCGTGACCTCGAGCGCGTGCAGGTGGGGATCTTGTGTCCAGGAGATTTTCGTCTGGCCACCGAACCCCAACCCTCTCATCGCCACTCCGTGGGCCGAGTTGGCATGGGCGGCAATGACCAGCCCCCCCGCTTCGTCGATCGTCTGGTAGGCGGTGAGGACGTCACTCGTCGCACCGACCTCTGTCGCCCCGGCGTCGAGCCTGTCTACGGGGACCTTGAGCTGGAGGAGAATGTGCTCGAGGCCACGCACGGAGGTTTCGGGCGGAAAGATGCCCAGAACGTGGAAGCCAAACGTGGCCGTGAACTCGAATCCGGGGAGAACGAGGATCTCGTCCAGGAGACCGCGGTATTCGTTGAGCCGCTTCTTTTCGCTCGACTGAAGGCGATCCAACTCTTCCAACAGCTCAAGCTGTCGGATCTCGTCTTGCATCGCCCGATAGCCGGCGACCGTGTTGTGGTCGGTGAACGCCAGGATGTCTACACCTCGCTCGGCAGCCTTCTTGAGGATGTCCAGATAACTTGCATCAGCCTGTTCATAGTCTGATGAAGCTGGCGTATGCAGGTGTAGGTCCATACGCCACCAATTCTCTTTGCTTTTTCTTCTTGCCAATAGGATCCCTCTCTTTTCAAGATGTCCCGGTGCCAGGCAGGCGGATAGGCCCGCGGAGCAACGCGGAAAGGATGAAAAGGAGAGAGGTGTAATCGGTACAGCGCCAATCGGGGGTACAGCCTCACGGCCTTGCGGGAGTTGAATATGGCGTGAACCGATGTTTGGATCACGCCTCAATGAGATCGCGCTGGGGGTACAAATGAGTACCGGTCGCCGAATCCAGCAGCGCACTCTGACACCTGGCGCTGCCAGGCAGACCGTCGTTCAGGTTCTTGTCCCCCCGACCTGCAATCGCGCGAACTCTATTCCCCAGAATAGGCCCGTTTGGTGGCTCTCTGCGTTCCAATCGAGTTGACCAGGTCAAAGACCCCTCAACCAACGCGAACGCAGCACGCTCAATTGTACCTTCTGTTACAGATCTTCCCTCTCTCCAAGTTGTCGCCTATGGAAAGGCGACCTACTTGATGTCGCCTATGGAAAGGCGACCTACTTGATGTCGCCTATGGAAAGGCGACCTACTTGATGTCGCCTATGGAAAGGCGACCTACTTGATGTCGCCTATGGAAAGGC
>JADHXD010000026.1 GCA_016783145.1 Anaerolineae bacterium | reverse complement strand
TTGTGTCATTCATACTCCAGATCAGTCACCAATTGTCGGCCGGACTCGCAGTTCTTCGCGGAGTGGTGGATTAGCTTCCACGCGAATCTGCAAAGTGCAACGTCTCACGATTGTGAGGCGGGTGATCGCGTTCGTGCTGCTCGAGAGATGAGTCTATCGGCTCGCACTGCTCCTCGAACGCAATGTGGCTATCTGCGGCGGTCTCTGACCTTTTCATTGCTGCCTCCTTGGCCAAGAGTTGCAGCAATACACTGATGCTTTTCTGGCCGATAGTCAGGTAGTGCTACCAGGAGTTGTAGCCTGAGAGCGGTCCAAGCAGTCGAATCTCTTCGCACAGGAGGTGAGCAACGCCCGATAAAGTCGATTCGGAACGTGAGTTGCTGGTCCAGATCGTCCTTCACACTGTGTGATTGGTGTTACCTGGCTCTAGTCGAGTGGAAAACAGCACGTCTTTTGGTATTTGCTCCCAACACTCCCCAGAGTACGGCAATACAGCAGCAGTGGCGAGGGGCTACCTGAGGCCGGGTGCGAGATGGACACGCTCAACACGAGTGAGGGCAGAACTAGACCACAAACTCAAAAACGGGCGTTTCGATCACGCGGTCCGGCTTTCTCTTTTCCCAGACCGTCCTCTGCAGGCGCTCCACAGTCTCCGGCGAGAAGAGCCGCTCGCCCGTCTCAAGGCACACCCTGGCCGGTACGTTCTCGATAATGATGAACTTGCCGTCCACTTGGATCGTATAGGTCACCTTACGCTCAACGAACGTCTCTTTACGGCCAATCGTCTCCATTCTGTGGTCTCCTGGTTCTGAAACCAACCCACCGATCTGGGTCTGGCTCGTAAAGGGTGACGATCTTGACCGCATGGCGTGAGGGGTGACTTTCCGTATGTCCGCCCTACAGCGCCAGCCCCTTTGCCGCCAAGATCTCCCTCAGAGCCAGCACCTCATCCCGGACCTCATACCCTTCCGCGATCGCGCCGCAGTCCTCGATGTACTCGATCGACACCGCGCCCTCGTAGCCAGCATCCAGGATGCGGTCGACCACCCACGGAACGTCGAGCAGGCCCTTGGCCATCGTCTCCTGGAAATGCCCGACCCGGGCGTTGCGCAGGTGGACGTGGGCGGTGTGCGCGAGCAGGTCCAGCGTCTCCCCGATCGGGATCTCCTCAGCGATGTAGTGGCTCGGGTCGTAGGTGATCTTGAGCCCGGGGCAACGGCTCAAGATCTCGCGCGCGGCCTCCGGATAGACGCCGATCGACCCGGCGTGCGTCTCCAGGGCGACCGTCCTCCCTGCCTCCGCGGCGATGGCGACGACCTCGCGCAGCCGCTCGCTCACGCGCTCGACCACCGTTTCCCGGTCCTCCGCGCCCATCCCCCCTGTGCCCACAGTGATCACCGTCGTGCCCAGGGAGCGGGCCAGGAGGCAGGCACCCCTCACCACCTGCAGGTTGGTCTCGTGCTCAGTGGGCGAGCAGCGCGTGAAGGGGTGCGCGAACCCCAGGTTCAGGGCCGCGCATTGCAGCCCGTACCGGTTCAGCAGCTCCCGGGCGCCCTCCGCTTCGCGTGCCGGGTCCTCCAGGATGCGAGAGGGCTTGATGTGCCATCCCTCCATCGCCAGGGGATCGACAAAGCGGAACCCCAGCTCGTGGATGAGCCGGCAGGCCTCTTCCAGGCTTTTCGTGCTGCGGATACCGGTAGAACAGGCAATGTGAATCATCGTCATCTCTCGCTCCGCCAGCCGCATCGTACACCGCGCGGGGGCGCTGGAGGTCAGGACGATGCGGGGTATGAGAGCCGCGCTCGGGTAGGCCCGCGCCCAGGCGTGCCTCTACAGGGTCGCCCCGCCGTCCACCTTGAGGTTGGTGCCGGTGATGATCGAGGCCTCATCGGACGCCAGGAACAGAAAGGCGTAGGCGATCTCGACCGGCTGCACCAGGCGGCCCATTGGGGTGCCCTCGACCCGCCGCCGGTAGTTCTCCGGGTTATCGATGCTGGTCTCCCAGGTGTTGGGGCTGTAGGTATTGCTCTGGCGGATAAAGGGCGTGTCCACGTTGCCCGGCGACACCAGGTTGCAGCGGATGTTCTCCCTGGCGTACGACAGAGCGGTGGCCTTTGTCAGCCCCCAGATGCCCACCTTGCTGGCCGCGTAGCCTGGGTTGGTCCCGCAGCGGGTGCTGGCGATGGAGCCCATGTTGACGATCGAGCCCCCGCCCGCCCGGCGCATAGCCGGGACCGCGGCCTTGGTCCCCAAAAAGGCGCCTGTCAGGCCGGTCTCCATAATCACGTGCCACTGCTCTTCGGTCTGCTCGTCAAAGGAGACGCGGAAATTGGCGCCCGCGTTGTTGCACAACACCGTCAGCGACCCGTACGTACCTTCTGCCCGGGCCACGGCGGCCTGCCACTGGTCCGCCTCTCTCACGTCCAGGTGCACGAACAGGGCGCGCCCTCCGGCCTCCGCGATCTCGTCCACCATCTGCTGACCGCCCGCGTCGTTGATGTCGGCGACGCACACCGCCGCGCCTTTGGCGGCAAACAGCCTGGCCTGGGCGGCGCCCATCCCGCTTGCCCCGCCGGTGATCAGCGCGACCTTGCCCTCGAGCCTCTTGCCCATCCTCTCCTCCTCCTATGATCTACCTGCTCCTGTCTTTGTCGCCCGCGACGGGGCGAGAACCCTCGTGAGCTAGTGCGCCACCGATTCATCTGCGTGGAAGGTGCCGCGGATCGTCCTCGGTTCGTAGGGGAATCGGGACAGCCTGTCCTCGCGGATCTCTACCCCGATCCCCGGGCGGTCGGGCACGAGGATGTATCCGCTCTGGAAGACGAGCGAACCGTCGATGACCTCGTTCAACGGGTGGTCTTCGACGCGGTTGTTCTCGTGGAGCACATAGTTGGGGATCGAGGCGTCGAACTGGAGAAAGGCCGCGGTGTTCACCGGGCTGCCCATCAGGTGCGGAAAGACGCCCACGAACGAGGACTCGGCGAGGGCAGCGATCTTTTTGCACTGCGTGTAGCCGCCTGCCAGGGAGAGGTCCGGCCGGATCAAGCTGACCGTCTGGCTGTCGATCAGCTCCCTGAACTGGTACAGGCTGTAGAAGCGCTCCCCCGTGGCCATCGGGATGTCCACGTGCTGCGCCACGTATCGCAGGGCCTGGATGCTCTGCGGGGCCAGCGGGTCCTCATAGTAGAGGATCCGGAACGGGGCCAGCTCTCCGGCGAGGAGGATCGCCTCGTGCGGGGCCAGGTTGCGGTGGATCTCTAGCCCCAGGTCCACCTCATCCCCAACTGCCTCACGGATCGCGCGCACGATCTCGACGGCGGTCTTGATCACCGTGCTCGAGTTCTGCCCCGCGCAGTCGGGGAAAAAGGGCGTTGTCCTCAGGGAAGTGAATCCCCGCTCGACGTTCTCCGCCGCGCTTTCGGCGCGCTGCTCCAGCGTGTTCCCGCTGACATTGGCAAAGACCTTGACTTTGTCCCTGCATGCCCCGCCGAGCAGTTGGTGCACCGGCCTGCCGACCGACTTGCCGAGGATGTCCCACATGGCGATGTCCAGGGCGCTCATCGCCGCGCTGAGCACGGAGCCCATAAAGTGCGTGTTCCTGGACAGCACCTGGAAGTGATGCTCCATCCGCGTCGGGTCCTGCCCTACATAGTAGTCGCCGAGCTCCTGGATGGCCTCGTACACCAGCCTGTGATGGGCCCATAGGCCGGCCTCGCCGTTGCCCACGATCCCCTCGTCGGTGTAGACCCGGACCAGCAGGCAGCCCCCGACCAGAAATGGCTTGATGCGCTCGATCTTCATTGTGTGTTCACCTCCCGAGCGCCCAGTATAGGGCAATCGCGGGTAGATGTCAAGAGCGATCGCGGTGGTGATCGCCGACCAAGCTCTTGAGTGATGCCCTTGGCGCGAGCGCGGATCCTAGACTCTACACGGGACCATAGGGGCGGCGCGAGCAAAGATCGGTCACCTGTCCAATCCCCGGATTGCCCAGGTGGCTGATGTGCCGCCAAGCGGCCTATGCTATACTGTCTATGGAGCAATGACGGAAGCCCCCAAGCACCCGGTCATCGCTCCGCCTGTCCACGGGTCATCCAGAACACGAGAAAGGGTAGCCGGGATGTACGCGATAAAAGTCTCTCACCTGGCCAAGTCGTTTGCCAAGACGCGGGCTGTCGCTGACGTGTCCTTTGCCGTCGAGCGCGGCGAGATCTTTGGACTGCTGGGCCCCAATGGGGCCGGCAAGACCACAACCATCCGGATGATGCTCGGCATCTTCCAGCCGGACCAGGGCACGGTCTCCATCCTGGGCGGACCGATGACCGAGGCCAAGAAAGCGCGCATCGGTTACATGCCGGAGGAGCGAGGGCTCTACCAGGACGTCCCCCTGGAGCGCTGCCTGGTCTACCTGGCCTCACTGAAGGGCCTCTCCACGGCCGAGGCACGCCTGCGGCTGGGTCCTTACCTCGATCGCTTTGAGCTCACCGCTCACAAGGGCAAGAAGGTCAAGGAGCTCAGCAAGGGGATGCAGCAGAAGGCCCAGATCATCAACACGCTCCTGCACGGGCCAGAGTTGGTGATCATCGACGAGCCGTTCACCGCCCTGGACCCGATCAACGCGCAGGCGGTCAAGGAGCTGCTGCAAGAGCTGCGCGATCAGGGGACGACGATCCTGATGTCCACTCACCAGATGCACCAGGTCGAGGAGCTGTGCGACCGTATCGTGCTCATCGACGAGGGGCGCAACGTGCTCTATGGCGAGCTGGATCAGATCCGGCGCGCCTATTCGGGTCACGCCGTGTTGGTGCGGACGGTAGGGGATCTGTCACTGCGGCAGGCGCAGGACGCGCTGCGCGTGCCGGGGGTGGAGCGCGTCTCCGCGCACAGCAACGCCGTCAAGCTGACCCTCTCGGAGCGTGCCGCCCCACAGGACGTGCTGCGCGGTCTGATGGCGTGCGATGTGCCCCTGGAGCGATTCGAGATTGCGATGCCCACGCTGGACGAGATCTTTATCCGCGCGGTTGCCGACGAACGACAGGGTGTTCGGGCTGCGACGGTGGGGGACGCCAAAGGAGGCGCGTGATGGCCAAGATGTGGCTCGTCGCCCGGTACGAATACACGCGCCACGTCGCGAGACGGAGCTTTGCCTTTGGCCTGCTCAGTCTGCCCCTGATCGTCGCCCTTCTCATCGGAATCGGTACCCTGAGCGGTGCTCTGCAGGGTGAGGAGCCTGCCGTCGTCGGCTATGTCGATCGGGCCGCGCTTCTCACCCTTCCCGAGGCGTTGTCCGGGGAGGGTGAGACCGAGACGTCGGTACGGTGGGTCCCGTTCCAGGAGGAGGGGGCTGCGCAGGCCGCGCTGGAGGTGGGCGAGATCCAGGCCTACTATGTCCTGCCTCCGGGCTATGCGGAGACCCGACAGGTGGAGCTTGTCTACATCCAAGAGCCCGACCGGGAGGTCGTCCGCCAATTCGAGGACCTTTTGCGCGTCAACCTGTTGGCCGGACAGCCCAACGCCGTCGCGCGCCGCGTCCTCCAGGGGAGTGACCTGCTGGTTCGCCTGCCAGGCGCCGGGCCAGGCAGCACGCGGGAATTCTCCGCTGGCCCGACCCTCGGCCAGCTACTGCCTGTCCTGGTCGGTTTCGCGCTTATCCTGCTGACCTTTGTCAGCTCTGGGTACCTGATGGAGGCGGTGGCCGACGAAAAGGTCAACCGCACCATGGAGATCCTGTGGACGTCCGTCTCGCCCGGCCAACTGCTGTCCGGCAAGGTCCTGGGGATCACGGGCATCGCCTTCTCCTACCTTGCTGCCTGGGCCGGCCTGACCGCCCTGCTCGTAGCCATCGGCGGGAACGTTCTGGGCCTGGAATGGCTGCGAGACCTTCGGGTGGACCCGGCGGCGCTTGCCGTCGCCCTGCTCACCCTGGCCCTTTCCTATGTGCTGGTGGCTGCGCTGATGGCGGCCCTCGGCGCGATCAGCGCCGAGACCCACGCCGCCCAGCAGGTGACGGCGGTGCTGATCAGCTTCTACATCATGCCGATGGCGTTCATCCCGGGGATCATGCAGAACCTCAACGGCCCCTTTGCCATCGGAGCCAGCCTGCTGCCCCTCACAGCTCCGGTCGCCCTCCCGCTGCGCATCGCTTTTGCCCAGGTGCCTGTTCTGCAGATCGCCGCCAGCGTCGCGATCCAGGGCCTGTGTGCCCTGGGCGCCCTTTGGCTCGCCGCCCGCGCCCTGCGTTTGGGGATGCTGCGCTACGGCCAGCGCTTGCGGCTTGGCGAGCTGTTTGGCGGGGCACGGTCGTCCTCTCTCGCCTACGAGCGTCGCGCGCCCAAGCGGGCCGGCGTCCGCCGCGGAAGCGGCCCGCACGCGCTCAGCCGGAGCAAGGTCCTGCTCATCTTGCGCCACGACCTCCTGACCACGGCCACCAAGCCTTTGTTCGTGCTCACCTGCGTGGGCATCCCGCTGATCCTCTTCCTGCAGCTCGCGGCCTTTGATGCCCTGCGGCCTGGCAGCGGCCCCGCTTCCGGTGCGCCCATTGGGGTCGATGCGCCCGCCTACGCCCCGGGGATCCTCGCCACGCCTGAAGGGTACGTCGATGGGAGCGGGTTGATCCGAGCCATTCCCGACGGCGTGCCGGAGGGCGCGCTGTTGGCCTACGACGACGAGGCCCGCGCTCGACAGGCCCTGGATGCGGGCGAGATCTTGGCCTACTATGTCATCCCCGCGGACTATATGGATAGGGGCACGTTGGTCGGCGTACGCCAAGAGTACAACCCCTTGTCGCCCAACGCGCCTTCCCGTACGATGCAGTGGACACTGGTCGTCAACGTCCTGGGGGGCGATGAGGTGCTTGCGGCTCGCGTGAGCGAACCGATCAAGCTGCAGCAGAGGGCGTGGTCGCCCGCGTCCCGCCCGGGCGATGAGGAGGGGCCGCGCACGGAGGAAAGCTCCGGGCTGGCCCGGCTGATCCCGATGCTGATCATGCTGCTTCTCTACGGGGTCATCGTGATGGCCTCCGGCTTGCTGCTCAGCAGCGTCAGCAACGAAAAGAAGGACCGGGTGATCGAGATGCTGCTGCTGTCGATCCACCCACGCCAGATGCTGATCGGCAAGACCATCGCCCAGGGGATCGCCGGCCTGCTCCAGGCCGCGGTGTGGGGTGGGATGGGCCTCGGGTTCTACGCCCTGAGGGGGAACACGCTCCGCCTCCCTCCCGGGGTCGAGCTGCCACCGTCTCTCCTGGCCTGGGGCCTCCTGTTCTTTGTGCTCGGTTATGCCCTGTACGCCAGCCTGCTGGCAGGCGCGGGCGCCCTGCTGCCGGACATCAAGGCGTCGCCGATGGTCTCGCTGATCTTTTACGCCCCGGCGTTTGTCGGCTTTGAGATCGGCCTGTTCACGGTCGATAGCCCCCACGGGGCGCTGGCGACCGCCTCCAGCCTCTTCCCGCTGACCGCCCCGTTTACGATGATGAACCGGCTGGCCATAGGCGGGGTGCCGCCCTGGCAGCCGGTCCTGGCGGCCGCGCTGATGTTGGCGACCATTCCCTTTGTCGTGCGCGCAGTGGCCGGGATGTTTCACGCCCAGAACCTGCTCTCCGGGCAGCCCTTCTCGATCAAGCGCTACTACCGTGCCCTGCTGGGGAACGGTTGAAACCGTCACTACATTGTCGGTAGTTTCAATTTCTGTCGCTGGACGATTGAAATCGTCACTACGGTCCTGGTAGTTGCGACTTTAGTCGCTGAACGATAGCAAAAGTTACTACGTCGTCGGCAGTTTCAATTTCTGTCGCTGGACGATTGAAATCGTCACTACGGTCCTGGTAGTTGCGACTTTAGTCGCTGAATGATAGCAAAAGTCAGTACGTCGTCGGCAGTTTCAATTTCCGTCGCTGGACGATTGAAATCGTCACTACGGTCCCGGTAGTTGCGACTTTAGTCGCTGAACGATAGCAAAAGTTACTACGTCGTCGGTAGTTTCAATTTCTGTCGCTGGACGATTGAAATCGTCACTACGTGCCTGGTAGTTGCGACTTTAGTCGCTGAACGATAGCACAGGTTACTACGTCGTCGGCAGTTTCAATTTCCGTCGCTGGACGATTGAAATCGTCACTACGTTCCTGGTAGTTGCGACTTTAGTCGCTGAATGATAGCAAAAGTTACTACGTCGTCGGCAGTTTCAATTTCCGTCGCTGGACGATTGAAATCGTCACTACGTTCCTGGTAGTTGCGACTTTAGTCGCTAAACGATTGAAATCTTTACTACCTTCCGCTGTCTCAGGACGCGAGCGTCACCTTGAAGGTGTACGCGTGGTCGCACGGTTTCTCCCCCGGCGGCGTGATCTTGAGTCCCTCGCTGTCCTGCGACCAGGCCAGCTCGCCATCGACGCCCAGCATCGTCACCCCGGCGACCTGGACGGCGTCCGATCCCAACGAGGTGATCGTCGCCTCTCCCTCGGGCCAGCCCAGGCAGATGGCGTACAGGGCATCCCCTTTTGTCGTAAAGCGCACATCCTGCGCCGTGAAGGGCTGGTAGTCGCGCTCGCGGAAGCGCGTCGTGAGGACCTCGGTCGGCCCTTCGCCAAACCGCACCCAGTGGCGCGTGCCATAGATCGCCTCGCCGTTCACCGCCAGCCACTCCCCGAGGCCGAGCAGCAGGGCCTGGACTTTGTCGGGGATCGTCCCATCGGCCTTGGGGCCGATGTTCAGGAGCAGGTTCCCATTCTTGCTCACGATGTCCACCAGGTCGTGCACGATGGCCGCCGCCGACTTGAACTCGTCGTCCTCGATGTAGGACCACGACTTGTAGCTCACAGAGGTGTCCGTCTGCCAGTAGTCGGGGCGGATATCATCCAGCTTGCCGCGCTCGATGTCCAGCACAGCCGTGCCGTCCGGGAACTTGTCCTTGTACTGGAGCACGGGCTCATAGCCGTGCTCCAGCGCGTGGTTGTAGTAGTGAGCCGCCACGCGCGGGCGCCAGGGCTCGAACTCGTCGCGGTGCCACCCAAAGTCAAACCACAGCACGTCCGGGCAGAACTTTTCCACGAGTTCCCGTGTGCGCGCGTACCAGTCCAAGATGAACCCGTAGCTGACCGGCGCTTCCTCGGGATGCGGCACGCCGTAGAGCTTGTGATAGTCGGGGTTGCTGTTGTCGAACGCCTCGGAGAAAGTATAGTACCGCCAGTTGAACGCGCGGTGCGAGGAGACGCCGAATTTCAATCCCGCCGCCCGCACCTCAGCTTCCAGCTCGGAGACGGTGTCGCGGCACGGCCCCATCTTGGCCGCGTTCCAGTTGGTGAACGAGCAGTCGTACATCGGAAAGCCGTCGTGATGCTCGGCGACCGGCACCACGTACTTGGCCCCGGCCTTTACAAACAGATCGACCCAGGCCGCTGGATCCCACTTTTCGGCCTTGAACATGGGGATAAAGTCCTTGTAGCCGAACACGGACGGATGGCCCCAGCGCTGGGTGTGATGTTGGTAGTAGTTCGCCCCCTTGCGAGACACTTCGTCTCGGTACATAAAGCGGGGATACCACTCGTTGTCAAAGGCGGGGACGGCATAGACCCCCCAGTGAATAAAGATCCCCAGCTTGGCGTCCTTGAACCACTCGGGCACGGTGTACGCCTGCAGCGATGCCCAGTTTGCCTCGTACTTGATCATTGCTAGTCCTCCTCTGACCTGATTGCGGTTTGGCTATGGGTCGATATCGTAGCTCATTCCAGGAAATCGCGCAAGACGCTGCCGTCCGCGTCTGCCGGCGCGGGGATACCCCAGGCAGCGGACAGCGTGGGTGCGACACTGGTGATGAGCGTGGGCCGTGGGCGCCGGTATCCACGTTTCACTCCCGGACCGGCCAGCACAAAGTAGGAATCGTCCCGGTGCGTGCCCGCGTTCAGCCGGGGCCAGTCCCACGTTCCCGTCTCTTCCCGGGAGTGCGCGTTCCAGAACGCTTCCCGGTCCACAGTCGCCAGCGGCGAAGGAGCGGCGGGCAGGGTAAAGACGTCGCCCACGCGATCTCCCCCCACCGCCAACCTACCCGCGTCCTCCATTGGCAGGACTGCCCGGTAGCGATGGCGTCCCCTGCCATCCGTCGCTGCCAGCAGGGCCTCGATGATCTCCTCCCGGAGGGCGAGCAGTTCCCGGTCCGGCTCGACGATCCCCTGCGGGTCGCGCGTTCTCACGTTCAGGTACACATAGTGCTCGGTGCCATAGGCCACGGATCGCGTCCAGTCCACCGCCCCTGTCTCGTGGCGCGACAACCAGCCGTGCCCCTCGAGGAGGTCGTTCGGGTTGCGATGCCCGCCCAGTCCCGGGAGCATGGTGTCTCCCCCGTGATCGGAGACGAGCGCGACGAGCGTGTCGGGACCAGCCGCCTCGACCACCGTGGCCACGATCTCGTCGCCCCAGCCCATCAGTTCATCCCACATCGCCCAGCCCTCAGGGGCGCGGTCCTCCTCGTACATCGGATGGCGGGGGTCGATCATGTACATCGTCAGGTGGTTGGTCCAGTCGGGGCCGTGCCACTTTAGCATGAACAGGTCCCACGCCTCTTTGCTGAGGAGGTGCCCGGCGGCGTCGCGCCACCAGTGGGCCAGGTACCCCTGCTCCTCAAAGTAGGTGGCGATGTCCGATGCGCCCCCCTGGACCACCTGCTGCCGCGAGCACTGGATGACGAACGGCCCGCATCGCTCCAGGAGCTCGGGCCCGAGGGAGGCCGGATGGCAAAAGTCGTCCAGCGGGTAGATCTCGCTCAGGTAGAGGTGAACGTGCCCGGCGTCGGGTGAGAGCACGAGGAGCTTGCCTCGCAGCCCGGCGCGGACCGCTGTGCCGTCCGCCTGGAAGGTGTGTGCGGCCCACGGCGACCACTCTCCGACCGGGCAGGACAGCAGTGGCTCGGCGGAGGCCGGCGAGGCGTACAGCGCCACGCGGTCATAGCCCCCGTCGCCGCGGAGAAGGAGCGCGTACAGGGGCGCTACGTTCCGGTAGCGGCTCTGCGGTCCTGGCTCGATAGGCACCGGGAAGGCAAGCGCGCCCGCGGGCGCCCCTGCCCATCCCTCTGCCGGGCGAGGGTCTATGGGCGTGACGTGAGGGCCGGGCTGCCTGGGATGCGTGGTATACGCGCGGACCTCTTGCAGGGCGCGGATCGCGTTGTCGGGCCGCCCATCCTCTCCCACGTGGACCAGCCCGTCGCTGAACCTGGGCGGGTATGATTGCGTCCAGTCGAACACGACTGCCCGCTTGCCAGAGCGATGCGCGGTGGTCCAGAGCTGCTCGGCCTGGCAGACGGAGGCCGGAAAGCCGCTCCTTCGCTGGTCGAGCGGCGTGCCCGGGTAGTGCACCGACATGTTGCAGCCGGTGACCCAGGGCGACGCTCCGGTCGCCAGGCAGGCCCAGTTCGTCCCCGTCTCCATGGGAAAACAGGGCCAGGTCTGGGTGACGCTGCCCTCGCGCATCAGCCTGCCCACGGTGGGCAGCACGCCGCGCCGTACGAACTGCTCCAACGTGCCGAGCGAGATCGAGTCGAACCCGATGACGACCAGCCGCTTTGCTCGGGGCATCCTGTGCTCCCTTCTCACCAGTACCGGGCGATCACGTCATCGATGTGCTGCTTGTTGGCCTCTGCCTCGTCCCACGGGATCTCTAAGGTGTGCGCTCTCTCGGCGAAGGCCGGCTTTATCGCCGCGAAGGCGCGCTGGTCGTCGATCTCGACCTGTCCCGAGGTCAGCGAAGAGGAGTGCAACTCCTCCCCCTTTCCGGCAGCCGTGGGTGGCGCGGATGCCAATGGCTTGATTGTAGCACCGGTCGGGGGAATCGCCAAGTGGGCCGCCACTCCGCGGATGCTGGGACAGCGCCCGCCAAGCGTATGGTAAGCGTCAAGTTTGGCCGCTGCTGTTGTGGTATGATAGATACAGTGAGTGTTCTCCTCCTTTTGACAGAGCCAGAGCCGGCATAAACTCTGGCTCTTGTCGCTTTTGCATTTTGGGTACGCACTGAGGAGATAGACCTATGAAGCTCTTGATCAGCGTGGTTCATCGCGACGAACTGTACGCACTGATCGACGCATTGGTACGCAAAGGCTATGACGCGACGGTGATCAACACGACGGGGGGATTCTTGCGCGAGGGGAATGCCACGCTCCTGATCGGTGCGGAGGACGAGTGCGTAGCGGATGTCCTCAAGATCATCCGCGCCAACTGCCACGCGCGCACCCAAAACGTCATCCCTTCCGTCCCCGTGGCCGGGTTGCAGGAAGCAGGCGCGATCCAGCGGATCAGGATCCGGGTGGGAGGAGCGGTTGTCTTTATCGCCGACGTAGAGCAGTTCGTCAAGTGCTAGCCGGGTAGCTCGCGCGCGGCAGGAACGGCCTGGTGGCACAGGGCAGGCCACAACGCGAATGCACCCGCGAGACGAGCACGTGTCATCGCCAGGTGCATTCGGGCGCGCCGGCCATCGACGTCGACGTAGGGCCTACTGGTCTCTTGGATTGGAACCGCGGTTGCACTGGAGCCGGTCGCAGATCTGGTCAAACTCGGTAGGGGTGATCTCACCCGCTGCGAGTCGCCGCCGGGCGGCATCGAGAGGGGTCTCCACCGCAAAGGCGAGCGGCCTCCGCGCGAGCCGGCGTACCAGCCAGACGGCTGCGAGGACCAGCAGGGCCAACACGGCCACCCAGAGCACCAGCCCCAAGAGGTGACCGGACGGTCCCATCCCTCCCCACGCTCCCCAGCGACCCCAGGCCATTCTGCCGCATCCGAAATCCATCATCGTTCTTTCCCTCCACGTTGGTTTGAGACCATTGTACCGCAGAGGTCGTGCCGAAACCAGCGAGCTTTTGCCTACGCGGGTGCCCGCCATTTGGCGGGTACTGCTCTGTCGTCTAGCCGCGGTTGCTCCGCCGCGAGATCCCCCTCAGGCTGACCGCGCTCAAGAGGAACAGGAGCACGTACCCGGCAAAGATACAGAAATAGCCCAGGCCGGGCAGGCTGGCGTTCAAATAGTCGGCTACCGGTCCGCCGATCCCTGCGCCGATCATCCCCGCGCCTGCGCCCGCCAGGTTCGAGATGCCCAGGTACCGGCCTGCCTCGGCAGCAGGTACGAGGCGCGTACCCAGGGCCCAGTTGGTGGTCATGAACAACCCGGCGGCAAGCCCGAGCAGACAACCACCCACGTAGACGAGCCTCAGGTTGGGCATCCAGATCGTGCTCATCACGATCGCCGTCCCCAGGGCAGCGAGGAGGCCGCTGTAGGCGACCATGCGCACCTGCCCGAAGCGGTCCGCCAGCCAACCGCTCGGGAGCGCGCTGAGCATGGTGAACACCCCGACGACCATCATCAGCGTGCCGGTCATGCTCGCCGCGGCTTCCCGGTTCACGCCGAACGCGTACATCAGGAAAAAGGGCGCAAATCCCTGGATCGATGTGACGCCGGCCAGGAACATGAGGCGGTTGACCACCCACCAGGTGAAGGCTGGCTCCTTGCGTGCTTCCTTGCCGATCGTCGCCAGCGCGCCCGCCCACACCCCGGCGACCACCGCCACGGCCATCGCCACGATGCCGCCCACGGCCACACCCACGTTCCAACCGGTCGTGCGCCCTGCCAAGAGCCAGGCTACCAGCCCGGACAGGCCGCCCACGACACCTCCGGCCACCAGCCCGGCGAGGGCGCCAGAGCCGATCCCGGCGAGCATGCCCAGGACGCGGACCATGGTCGGCGCGAGGGGGACGTCTGGTTTTTCCCTCAAGGGCGTCTCTTTCACCCACACCATGGTCAGGACCATCAGAACCAGCAGCAGTCCTCCGGTGACGACGACCGCGAGGTCAAAGCGTCCGGCGCCAACCAGGGGAGCGATCGTCAGTCCGAGCAGGATCAGCGGCACAAGCTCCAGGATGGCCTTGATCGCCGAAGCCACGCCACGCTGCTCCTCTGGCACCAGGTCGGGGATCAGGCCCTGCAGCGGACCGTGGGAAACGTTCGCCGAAAACTGGTTCAGCAGGATGGCCGCCAGCAGCAGCCAGTAGTTGGGGGCGAGGGCGATGCAGGCCAGGGAGACCAGGTCGAGCAGGACGCCCACGAGCAGAAAGGGCCTGCGCCGGCCCAGGGGCGACGTGCAGCGGTCACTCAGCAGCCCCATCGCCGGCTGGACGAGCATGGCGATGATCAGCCCTGCCGTACGCATCTCGCCCAGTGCGGTGTTACGGATCTCGGGACGCACGTACTGGTCGACCAGGTAGGGCATAAAGATGGTCCCCACGGCGTTGTTGCGGATGTTGAGGCCCAGCCAGAACAGGTTCACCGACAGCAGGTCAACCCAGCGCATCCTCTTCATCGTTCTCTACTCCGGGGGGAGGGGTCCGCGCCGGTGCGCGGGCGTGGTCCGTGCGGGTATGCGGCGTGGTCCGTGCAGGTGCGCGGGCGTGGTCCGTGCGGGTATGCGGCGTGGTCCGTGCAGGTGCGCGGGCGTGGTCCGTGCAGGTGCGCGGGCATGGTCCGTGCAGGTGCGCGGGCGTGGTCCGTGCAGGTGCGCGGGCGTGGTCCGTGCGGGTATGCGGCGTGGTCCGTGCAGGTGCGCGGGCGTGGTCCGTGCAGGTGCGCGGGCGTGGTCCGTGCAGGTGCGCGGGCGTGGTCCGTGCAGGTGCGCGGGCGTGGTCCGTGCAGGTGCGCGGGCAGTTGGGCTGCGATGTGCGCCATCACGGTTTCGCCGGCCTCGCGGTCCCGGTCCTTGCTGGACAGGCCTGGCGGCACCTTCAGCCGGTAGGCCGGGCCAAAGCGCAGGCAGAACGCCCCACCCGACTCGTAGGCACCGACCGGTACCAAAGGCAGCCCGAGCCGCGACAGGTGCAGGAGAAAGCGCCCGGTGCCCGGTGGTGGGGGCCGGAACGTGCCCTCGGGCGCGTCGGCTCCCTCGGGGGCCAGCCCGATCAGCGGACGGGGCGTGCGGTGTACATAGGCCAGCACTTGCCGCACGGCCACCGCGCGCGCCGCCACGTCTCTCGGGTCAGGGGGCATCGGCGGCATGGACGTGAACCCGTAGACCTGGGCCAGGCGGCGAAAGAGCCAGCGCGTGGCTGGGGTGAGAGTGCGGGCGCGGAATGGGTCGGGGTACGTCCAGGCGGCGGTCATCACCCAGTGCACGTCGGCGGGCACCACGGCGCTGACGCCCAGCGCCAGCCACCAGGCTCGGAAGCCGGGCCGGGCATAGTGATTGAGGGTCAGCAGGGCGGGGCCATCTCCCGGAACGTGCTCAGCGCCGTACACGCGCAGCGCGGGGTGCGGCCCGTCGAGACACACCCGCGCGTCCTGGCGGAAGGAGCGGCGGCTCCCCACGCGGAGCGCCGCGAACAGCATCCGCCCGGCTGTCTTCCAGGGGATCGGGTAGTGGGGGTGCGGGTCTTCCGGACTCTCGATCGCTGCGGCAGCTATCGGGACCTCTTTTGCTTCTTCGGCGGGCGAGACGCTGCCCCGGCTTTCTTGACCTTCTTGCGCTGGGGTCGCTCCTTCAGTGGGGGCGCAGGCAGGCTGGCAGGGCGCTCGTTCAGCGGGGATGCCGCCAGGTTGTCAGGCTCATCATCCTCCTCCTCCCGGAAACAGGCCCACCACGACATGCGAGCGTGAACGTCCTCCGGCATATAGCGCGCGATCTTTTTCCGTACCTCCTGGTAGGCGTGTGCCCCGCCGCGCTGCAAGGTCTCCTCGAAGGATGGATAGCGGATATAACTGTCACCGATCAACCCATCCTCGTACCCCTTGCGGATGACATCGATCAGTTCCTCGGGGTACAGGTTGCACACGGCACTGGCCAGGAGACTCCAAAAGCCAGAGTTCGGGGGTGCTTCATCGCCGGTGAACAGGGAGCCAAACAGGGCGACCACCTCTCGGCGCGGCACGACGCCCTCGACGACGGCGTACACCAGCGCCCTTGCCGCGGCACTCCTGCAGTACTCGTTCACCTCACGGTCCGTGAGCAGCTCCGCGATGCGGTCGGTCGATCCGCCGCACGTCGCGAACATGATCGCGGGCAAGCTCTCGGTGATCGTGTCGTCAAAGAGGTCAAAGGGCAGCTCTCCGGGCAGGCGGGCCAGCCTGACGATCGCCTCGTGCGCGCGCGGTTCCCGAAAGTGGCCCAGCAGTTGCAGGGCATACACGTGCCCAAAGTAGTCGCCGTCCCCGGCAAAGTCGAGCGGGTCTGCCAGCACGTCTTCGAGGATCTGGATCAGGTGAGGGGTGATCTCGTTGCGCAGCGCCAGCGCGGCATCCACGGCCTCGCGCTCGTAGGTGCCGGTGTAGATCCCGAGCGTGTCCAAGATATCCAAGATCCGCTCATCTGTTATCGGTGGCCCCATAGCAGCCAGGCGACGCAGTGCCCTGTTGGCCTCCTCCAGGTCAAAGGCTTCGGGGTCGAACTCGTCGCCAATCCACTCCAGGTAGCCCTCGTGCTCGGGATGGTCGGGGTCCCGGATGGCTTCCAGGAAATCGGCGTACCCCCAAATGCCCCCCACGTCCTCTGGCGGGCAGGCGCGCCTCCCCGCGAGACAGAGCGGATGCGGCAGATCCGCCGTTGGGGCAGAGATCCGTTCGACCAGCAGATCGTGGTACCAGCTATCGCCAAAGTCATACTCATAGGTGAATTTGAACCCCTCACGAGGAGCGACCTGGTCCAGCCAGAACTGAGTCTCGTCCTCCATTTGAACCCCGAACCCCAGGTCGGGATAGGGCATGCCATAACTCGTTCCGCCGATGGCAAACTGGTGCAAGTGCGCGTCCCACCAGCCCATCGTGGCCTGGATGATGTCGTGCAGCACGTTCAGGGTGATGCCTCCGCTTACCCGTACCCGCCGCCAGATCGGCGGCTTGCTTCCTTTGAGGGTGATCTTGATCTGGTAGATCTGGGGTTCGATGGACACCTGGCACCTGCTTTCTAGGTCATCTGGGCGATCTTGGCCAGGATCGCCCCCTCCATCACCTCGAACGGAGCCCTCTGCCCAGTATACAGCTCGAATTGGTGCGCGGCCTGGTGCACCAGCATGCGCGTGCCGCGGATCGCCACGCACCCGCGCGCCTCGGCCTCTCGGATCAGCCTGGACTCGGGTGGGACAAAGACCACGTCGAGCACGACCCGACCCGGCCTCAGGACCGGCGAGGGAATGAGCGACTGGTCCGGGGCGTGAAAACCCACCGCCGTCGCGTTCACCAGGATGTCCGCCTCCGGGATTGCGCCCAGGGCTTCCACACCGCCGCCAAACCGCGCGCCGAACTCCAGGGCCAGGGCTTCGCCCTTGCTCGCCGTCCGGTTCAGCACGGTCACCTGGCTGCCCCGCTTGACCAGGCCGTAGACGATGGCCCGCGCCGCCCCGCCCGCACCGACGACGATCGAACGGGTCCCCGCGACCTCTGTGTGCTCCTCGATGGCGTGGATGGCGCCGACCCAGTCGGTGTTGTACCCGGTCAGGTGCCCGTCGTCGTTGACGACGGTGTTGACCGCACCGATCTCGCGCGCGGTGTCGTCCAGGGCGTCAAGGTACTGCATGATCTCGATCTTGTGCGGCATGGACACGCCCAGACCGCGGATGCCCAGAGAGCGCACAGCCTCTACTGCGGCCCGCGTATCCTCGGTGCCAAAGGCGACGTAGACGTAGGGCAGGCCCAACGCCTTATACCCTGCGTTGTGCATGGTGACGCCGAATTGGCTGGGGCGGATCGAGATCGAACCGCATAGCGTTGGACTGGACGTAGGCATCGCGTGCTCCTGTCAGGGGAAGGGGCGACACATCCGCTCGCTGGCATCCGCCTCACGGTGCCTGGAGCGATGCTGACCACGTGTACTTATTCTAGCACAATCGGGGGTTATTCGCAATGGGAGATCGCTGGGGGCTACCCACGTCTCACCACCGAGACACAAAGGGCACAGAGAGGAGACCACAGGGCAGCTTGATTCGGTGTTTCCTTGGCTTTAGTGCTGGAGCACGATCGGCCGAGACGAGCACCAGGCACACTGGGGAACCGCCAAGAGACCGGTGCGAGATCGCGGCGATCCACGGGGATCAGGGTGGGAGGGGGCAAGGCTCAGATCGCCAGCAAGGATGGTTCCTTACTGGTCACCTTGTGGCCCTCGCTTGGAGCCGCCTCCACGCCCTTTCCCCTTGACGGCGCCCACAAAACTACTCACCGACTTGGAGATTTGGTCGAACACGTAGGCGAGGACCAGCGTCAGGCCGACCATGACCGCCGCCCCCGCCAGGAGGGCCCCCGTGGGGTCCAGGTCGCCCATGATCCTCAGGTAGCCCAGCCCGACGACGATCATGCCGGCCAGGCCGCCGACGATGAGCGCAAGCTGGAAGGACTTGAGCCTTTTCCACGCTCGGTTCTGATCTGGCATGTTTTTCCTCCTCCGTCTCCCTGGAGTTCAGTGGGGCGGCCGCGCATGGGGCGTACAGCCCCAGTATACTATAGGATTGTGGAGAACTGATGGAGGGGGGGGAGGGATCGCTTGCCCTGCGCGCCGTGCAGGTATATCATCTCCTCCGGGAGCTGCGCCGCTTTTCGCGATGGCGCGCCGCCGACCGCCTCTGCGCGCGGCGGGCTGGAGGCGACGTGCACGGTGGTGGCCGCGCCAAGTCGATGGACCATGGCGGCACCACGGAGCAGATGGACGAGATCCCCGACGCGAGCGTGTGAGGATAGCACGAACGTTCTAATGTCTCAAGTCATCTTGACGCCACGTCCCATCTGTGCTATCATCGAGCTGAGAGTCCGAGGGCAGCGGCTTGGCAGGTGCGGATGATACGGCGGTGTATGCTGTGAGCGAAAGAAAGGACAGAACAATGCCAGAGAGCAAGTCAGACAAGAGCATTGCGGATCAGATCATCGAGGAGCAGAAACGTCAACAGTTGGAGGAACAGGCCCGCAAGCTCAAGGAGCAGCAAGACCAGAGACTTGAGGAAGCAAAGCAGCGCATTCGGGAGCGCGGGGCGGCGAGCAAGGCCAAGAAGACCTACGTCGTCCAGGCCGGCGATACGCTGGGCAAGATCGCCCAAGAGGTCTACGGTGATGGCAGCCGCTGGAAAGAGATCTGGGAAGCCAACAAGGATATCGTTCCCAACGCAGACCGGATCGAGGTCGGGCAAAAACTCAAGATCCCCTAGGATCGCGTTGAGAAGTGAAGCGCTTGGGCGCAGAGAGGCACACGGATGACCGGGGCCGATCGTCTGTGTGTTGTGGCCGGTTGCACCGCTGCTGCAAAGCATCTTGGCACAGACTGCCAGTTTCTGCTGCCCGAGGGCCGGACGCTGTTCAGAGGATGCTTTCGCTGCGCGTGCTCAAGTGTGCGTGGCAAGAAACCGGAAATCGTGACCCCGCCGACTTGGCAGCAGCCCCAACGGTTCCGAGGACAGATTTGACAATGCTGTGCAAGTGTGCTATCATGTTGTCCGTAGGATGAGGCGAGGTTCCAAGTTGATGCTTGAATATCCCTGGACTCCGAGTTTGGGGATTTTTTCTCATAGCAGGCTACTTTGGCGCCTTGAGACGGGACTTTTATGCAGACGAAAAGGAAGAAAATCAGACATGGGCAAGAACTTGTACGTCGGTAACTTGAGCTACGACACGACCCAGGAAAGACTGCAAGAGCTGTTTGGGGCATACGGTGAGGTGACCTCGGTGAACGTGATCACCGATCGCGCCACCGGACGGCCCCGAGGTTTTGGGTTCGTGGAAATGGCAACGGAGGAAGCAGCCCGCGCAGCCATCGCCGGGCTGGATGGTCAGGACGTGGATGGCCGGACGCTGAACGTGAACGAGGCCAAGCCCCGCGCGCCCCGGACGGGCGGCTTTGGCGAGGGCAGAGGCGGCGATCGGAGCGGTGGCGATCGGAGCGGCGGCCGGAGTGGTGGCCGGAGCGGTGGCCGGAGCGGCGGTCGAGGTGACGACCGCGACAGGTGGTAAGCGCCTTCGGTTAATCTCGTTTGCATAGACCTTACCCTATGTAAGCGCAAGCAGGTCCATGAGAGCCAGCGGCCCTTCGTCCCTGGCTCTTTTTGTTTGGGCCGATTGTGCCCGGATTGACAGTTCGCCTGATTTGGTGCATAATAGGCCATACGGACAGCCGCGCGCCTGCCGTTGCCACGAGAGGGGTGTGGCTCGTCCGTTGCTCGACCTGGATGTTGATGGCGACGAGGCCCCAACTGAACTGTTGGGGCCTCGTCGCTTATTCAGCCCAGCACCGGCACATTCACTGACCCGCAACACGCGGATGGAGACCCTGTAGGAGAGAGACCATGCAGATCGCCGAGCGCATTTCGCACTTTCAGGAATCCGTCATCCGCAAGATGACCCGCCTGGCCATGGCGAACGACGCCATCAATCTGAGCCAGGGCTTTCCTGACTTTGACACCCCCCCCGCTCTCAAGGAAGCCGCCGCCAAGGCCATTCGCGATGGCAACAACCAGTATTCGCCGACCTGGGGCTATGGCCCTCTGCGCGAGAAACTGGCCGAGATGTATACCGAGCGACTGGGCTGGCCTGTGGATCCCGCCCAGCACGTGACGGTGACCTGCGGCGTGACAGAAGCCATGAACGCCGCACTGCTGGCCCTGCTGAACCCGGGCGATGAGGTGCTGATCATCGAGCCCGCTCACGAGAACTACATCCCGTCTGCCATTTTCGCCGGGGCGAGAGCGGTGCCTGTCCCCCTGGAGGCGCCGGACTACCGGCTGGACCCGGAGCGGCTGGACCGGGCGGTGACCCCGCGCACGCGGGCGCTGATCCTGAACACGCCCCACAATCCCACGGGCCGCGTCTTTGACGCCAAAGAGATCGCCGGCGTGGTCGACGTGGTGCTGTGCCACGACCTGGTGCTGATCACCGACGAGATCTATGACCGCATTCTCTACGACGGGCGCGAGCACACCTTTCCGGGTGCCCTGGAGCCGCTGCGTGAGCGGACGGTCACGGTCAGCGGCTTGAGCAAGACCTTTGCCATCACCGGCTGGCGGCTGGGGTTCGTGATCGCGCCCACCCACCTCTCGGAGGCGGTGCGGCCTGTGCATGACTTTATGACCGTCTGCGCGCCCACGCCCCTCCAGGTCGCTGCCGTGTCGGCGCTCAACTTTCCGCAGTCCTACTTTGATGACCAGGTGGCCGACTATCACCAGCGGCGGGCGTTGATGATGGGCATCCTGGACGAGATCGGCTTTGTCGCGCCCACCCCCGAAGGGTCCTACTATACGCTGGCCGAATACAGCGGGGTGCCGGTTCCCCAGGCGGAGTGGGACTCGATGCGCTTTGCGGTGTGGATGGTCGAGGAGGTGGGCATTGCCGTGGTCCCGGGCAGCGTCTTTTACTCCCTGCCGGGCTACGGGGACCGCAGCGTGCGCTTTGCCTTCCCCAAGAAACTCAGCACTCTGGAGGCGGCGGGGGAGAAGCTGCGCAAGATGCTGAATTCTACCACTGGTCGTCCGTTCGTGCAGTGATGCAGCGTTGGGCGCAGGGTTGTAGAGTGCCCCTTTGTCCAGACCGCAAGCCCTCTGCGCAAGTCCCCTGCGAGGATCTTTGACGAGCCGCTTGCCCTGTCCCGTCGGGCCAGGACGGGGCGCTACGGCCGCGACCTGGATGTGACGGTCCCTCTTGCCCTCGACGTCGAGGGCAAGAGGGACCTGTTCTTGTGAGGCATTGGCCGGAGAGCGTGCCTTCGAGTGGTCCGGGGACACGTCGCAGCGAGATGCCCGGCGGGGCCTACACTCTGCGCGTCTTTCCGCGCGAGTGCTCCACCCTGACGTACGGGGTCGCCCTCTGCAGTGCGTGCCTGATGTTGTAGCTCATAAACGGGGCAAAGATCGGCCAGTCGAACGCGGCGTGAACCGCATCATGGGGACAGCCCAGCTCACAGGTGGCGCACAGCAGGCAGTCAGAGTGCCACTTGGGCCGCCCATCCGCCCTGGCGGTGATGTTGTTCACAGGACACAGCGCGATGCACTGTCCACAGGCATTGCAGTTCCCGTCCGCTCGGAAGGTCTTGCTGTACACCAACTTGGCCTGGGAGCGGTTCACCAGGAAGCGCTCGAGCCGGTACATGAACGGCGTCGGTCCGTCGAACGGCTCCACGTCGAGGGCCTGCGCGCCGTGTCGTTCGGCGAGCGTCCTCCCAAACCCCTCGGCGGCGGTCAGTTCGGCCTCCGTCGGTCCATCCGGCGAGAACAGGTATCCCCTCTTGACGTAGCCAACCCAGCGGTCTGCGCCGGTCGCGCTCAAGTAACCCAGGTCGCGCGCGCCCTTGGCGCGCAGCTCCTCTCGCAGCCAGTTCCCGCAGTCTCCGGGGAGAGTCCCGTAGAGCACGAAAACGAACGATGCCAACCGGCTGAGGTCCGGTAGGGAGCGGACAAAGTCAGTGGTCACAAAGGGCGGACGGAAAAAGTAGGTCGGTGTGCCGATGCCCAGGAGCTCGTACCCGGCAAGGTCCGGGGTGCCGTCCTGGGCTATCTCCCACAGGTCCACCTCCCAGCCTGCCGATCTGAGGCCCGCGGCGATGCGCTCGGCAACCCGGTCTGTGGTGCCGGTCTGCGAGAACCTTGCGATCAGTGCCTTTGACATTTTGCCTGCTCCTGTCTGTGTCTCGATCGATGCTTGTCCGGGGTACCGTTTGTGTGGAGCGCCCAGGCCACCAGGTCTCCTTGGTACTTTTTCTGCGTAGAGACTGTACCTGGGGGCCGGAGTGCTCTCCTCCGTAAAGGGATCGTCCTCCGGCTTGCCATAGATCACCTGCGAGCTAATGTGCACCACCTTGCTCACACCGGCGGCGAGCGCTTCCTCCATCACGTTCCGCGTGCCCTCGATGTTGACGGCGTGATAGGCGCTCTTGTCCGGCACCCAGAACTCGTAGAGGTTTGCCAGGTGGATCACGGCGTCTGACCCGGCCATCGCCGCTTCAGGGACGCGCGATCGGTCACATCGCCGACGACGATCTCGGCGTCGACCTCTTTGGGCGTCGATGTGTCGCTCGCCTTGCGAACCAGGCAGCGCATCGAGTGCCCCGATTCGGCCAGCCGCTTGAGAACATACTGGCCGATGAAACCCGTTCCTCCCGTCACGAACACGTTCATTGCATCCTCTTCTCGATCCTCGGCGATCGCTCTGAGAAACGAAACGACCGCCTGTGAAGATTCTCCAAAGACAGGCGGTCGGCAACGCAGACTCTGAGGTACCCTCCATAGCAGACGACCAAGGCTGTGACGAGGGCTGCAATGACTGTTATGCTTTGATTTATGTACCATAGGTTTCAGGGAAACGCAACACGTGCGCAATCACACGCATCTCGGGTACCTGTCTTGCCAGTGCGCAAGAGGTGGACTATAATGGAGCTGATTGTGATCGATGAGATCACACGCCGTCTGCGCGCAGGAGTGGCTACTGACCAGTGCGAGGCGCTTGGCATCCCCTGATGCGGAATCCGTGCGCGCCAGAGTATGAGGAGTTCCGCATCCCCTGATGCGGAATCCGTGCGCGCCAGAGTATGAGGAGTTCCGCATCCCCTGATGCGGAATCCGTGCGCATCGGGGGATGCGCCCTCCTCTATGGGATGATCACAACATGCATCTGCCACGATTCGACATCCGGGGCCATATCTACTACATCACCACGGTCGTCCACAACCGCCTGCCGCTCTTTACCCGTCCCAGCTTTGTCATTCCCCTCCTCGACAGCCTCAACTTTTACCGCTACCAACGGTCCTTCCGGCTTCTCGGCTACGTGATCATGCCCGATCACCTCCACCTCATCCTCTGGCCGGACGGGGAAGCCACCGTGCCTGAGATCATGCGGGACTATAAGAAATTCACTTCCCGACGGATCATCCAGCAGGCCCAGCTAGAGGGCATCGAAGCGTGGACCGCCGCGTTTCGCCACGCGGGTCAGGATACCGGGCGCAGCACCAACAAGGTCTGGCAGGACAGCTACTGGGACACCAACATCTACACCGAACGTTTCTTGCGCCAGAAACTGAACTACGTACATCACAATCCGGTGCGTGCCGGCCTGGTCGCAAGTCCGGACGACTATCCCTATTCCAGCTACCGGAACTACGCCCTGGGTGAGGATTGGCTCATCGAGATCGACCGCGGATGGTTCTAGAATTGGGGGGCATCAGGCGATGACCGGCCCCAATACGTTCGCATCAGGGGATGCTCACTCCACGACGGGGTCCAGGGGGCAGGTGGCTGATGGCCGCTGACGCCGCCTACCCAAGCGTTCGCATCAGGGGATGCTCACTCCACGATGGGGTCCAGGGGGCAGGTGGCTGATGGCCGCTGACGCCGTCTATCCAAGCGTTCGCATCAGGGGATGCTCACTCCACGACGAGGTCCAGGAGGCGGGTGACTGATGGCCACTGACGCCGTCTATCCAAGCGTTCGCATCAGGGGATGCTCACTCCACGACGGGGTCCAGGGGGCAGGTGGCTGATGGCCGCTGACGCCGTCTATCCAAGCGTTCGCAACTTGAGGGAGAGAGACGCAATGTCCCGACAACCTTCTCGACTCGGCAAGCTATCGCCGATGTACAGCTTTATCCTCAACCCACACACGGAGACGCGGGTGAGCCGATGCCCGCGCTGCGAACAGCGTATGCGCCAGCGCAAAGTGCCACTGTTCATCCACGTCGATCCGATGGTCCCGATGATCCTGGGCTACACCTGCCGCTACTGCCCGGACTGTGACCTGCTGGTCGCCCACCAGGACGAGATCGAGGACCTCTTGGCCAGGATGTTCGCCGAGCGCGACCCTTCGGTGATCGGCAACGACTACTTGGTGATGGGCACCGTCGAGCGGGCGCTGTGGCGGGAGGGGATGAAGGCGGGAAAGACGGTCGGGGAGCTGCTGGAGAACCTGCACGACTTTGTAGAGGTGTCGGAGCTCGAGTACGATCCGGGCGGCTGGTACCCGGACGAGGACGCGGCAGCGGGCAAGCGCGAGGCAGCGCGCCCAGAGCCGCCCGGCCCTGAGCAGAGGCGATCCAGGAAACGGCGCGACAAGCGCAGCGGAAAACGGAGCAAGCGACGATGACGCGACCCAAGGCGTTGATCGAGGACTGCCAGCCCATCGAGGCACTGGGCGCGGGGGTGCGTCGGTCAGGGGGCGCGAGAGCCGTAGCAGGCGCATCCCTATGCGCCGGGCAGCTCTAGCACCGTCCGGCTGGTGCGATAGACCGTGCCCTGGCATAGGGCGATCAGGGTGCCGTCCTCCGCAGTGACCGCCAGGCGGTAGAGCGCCGTGCGGCGGCCCAGGTTCTCCTCCGTGGCCTCGGCATAGAGACGCGCGCCCAGCGGCGCGGCCGCCAAAAAGCTGATGCTCACGTTGAGGGCCACGGAGAGCTGCCCGTGGGAGTTGCTGGCGGCGGCAAAGGCGGCATCGGCCAGCGAGAAAATCACCCCGCCGTGCGGGATCCCGGCAAAGTTGAGCATCCCCTCGCCCACGGTCAGGGCGACCTTGCTGTGCCCTTCGCTCAGCTCGAGCAGCTCGATGCCCAGGTGGCGGGCGAAGGGGTCTCGCTCGATCCGCTCGCGGATACCTTCCAGGCTCATCGACCCTCCACCCGCGGCCCGCCCAGCAGCAGCGAGCTGAACGCCCCCAAGAGGGCCACGCCCGCTGCCAGGGAGAACGCGGGCACGAACGACCCGCTGGCGTCGGCCAGGGCGCCGGCGACGCTGGGCCCGGCGACCTGCCCCAGGCCAAAGAACAGCGTCAGGAACCCCAGCGCCGCTGGCGCCAGGCGGGCCCCCACATAGTCGCCGCATGCGGCGGCCACGATGCCCGGGATGCTCCACGCCGTCAGCCCAAAGAGGACAGTGGAGAGGGCATAGCCAGCAGGATCCCGCCACAGGCTAAAGATCGCATAGGAGGCCGCCTGTGTCAGGCAGACCAGGGCGAGCCCATAGCCCCGCCCGATCAGGTCGGACACTGTGCCCCAGATCAGCCCGCAGAACACGCTCGTCCACCCGACCAGGGCCCACAGGTCCCCGGCCGCTTCCCTGGAATAGCCCCCCTCGGCCTGCAAATACTTGGCGAAGAACGTGGTATAGATCACGTACGAAAAGCCAAAGGCCGTGTACACCAGGGCCAGCCGCCAGACCGGGCCTGAGCGAACGACCCGCCGCCAATCGAACGGTGAAGCGGGGCCCGATCCGGCCTCGCCGGGCTCCCCTTCAAGGCCGACGGGCCGCAGCCCGACCTCTGCAGGCCGGTTGCGCAGCAGCCCCCAGGCCCCGAGGCCCAGGAGCACGACGAACCCGCCCAAGGCCGTCCAACTGGCCCGCCAGCCGTCCTCGCCATAGCGAGCCAGGATGCGCGGCACCAGCGGCCCCATGGCCATCAAGGCCAGGCTGGTGCCGCTCACGGCGATGCCCGTCGCCAGCCCGCGCCGCCGCTTCGCGAACCAGGCCGGCATCAGGGACATCACGGGCACGTTGCTGCCTCCGCTGCCCACGCCGGTCAGTGTCCGCCAGACCAGTGCCCCGGCGAAACCGTTCACCCTCCCCGTGAGCACCATGGTCACGCCGGTGAGCAGCATAGAGACGGCGATCACCCGCCGCGGGCCGTAGCGGCTGGCGACGAACCCACCGATGACGCCCAAGGCCAGGTAGCCCACAAAGTTGCCGGTCGCCACGGCGCCGGTCTGGGTGTTGCTCAGGCCCAGGGCGGCCTGCATTGGGGGCAGGATCATCGTGTAGCCGAAACGGGCCAAACCGATGCTCCCCATCACCACCAGCGTGCCGACGGCGAGGATGATCCAGCCATAGTGCAGGGCGCGCCCGCGCGGACGATCGCTTGCTGACATAGGGCCTGACCCTCTCAGATCTCCCGGCGGTCGACCACCCGCCGGGCCTTGCCCGCGCTGCGCTCCACGCCGCCCGGCTCGACGATCTGGACCACGGTCGACACGTAGAGGGTCTCTTGCATGGCCCGCTTGACCCGTCCGGTCACATCTGCGATCGCACTCTCGCCCCGGGCATACAGCGCCTGCGAGGCCTCGACCCACACTTCCAGCGTGTCCAGGTGGGCCTTTCCCCGGTCCACATAGATCACGTACTGGGGCTCCAGTTCTTCGAACTCGAGCAGCACGTGCTCGACTTGGGAGGGGAATACGTTGACCCCGCGGATGATCAGCATGTCGTCGGTGCGCCCGAGCACCTTTTCCATGCGTACCATCGTGCGCCCGCAGGCGCACGTTTCGGCGCGCAGGATCGTCCGGTCTCGCGTGCGGTAGCGGATCAGGGGCAGCCCTTCCTTGGTCAGCGTGGTGAACACCAGCTCGCCCAACTGGTCGTAGCCCAGCGGCTCGCCCGTCTCCGGGTCGATAATCTCGGCGTAAAAGTGGTCTTCGGCGATGTGCAGGCCGTTGTGGTAGGGGCACTCGACGGAGACGCCCGGGCCGATGATCTCTGCCAGGCCATAGATGTCATAGGCCTCCAGGCCCATGCGCTCCTCGATGTCTATGCGCATGCGCTCCGTCCAGGGCTCGGCGCCAAAGAACCCGATCCGCAGATGGGTGTCCTTGCGCAGGTCCACGCCCATCGAAGCCGCTGTCTCAGCGAGCACCAGCGCGTAGGAGGGAGTGCAGCACAGGACCGTGGACCCAAAGTCATGCATGATCTCGATCTGCCGCCGGGTCAGACCGCCAGAGACGGGGATGACCGTCGCGCCGATCCGCTCCGCGCCGACGTGGAATCCCAGGCCGCCGGTAAAGAGGCCATAGCCGTAAGCGTTGTGGACGATGTCGTGCTCTGTCGCTCCGCCCGAGGCATAGACGCGGGCCATGGTCTCTGCCCAGAGGTCCATGTCCTTGACCGTGTACCCGGTCACCGTCATCTTGCCGGTCGTGCCGCTCGTAGCGTGGACCTGGCGGAGCTCGTTCACGGGCACGGAGAACATGCCAAAGGGATAGTTGTCGCGCAAGTCCTGCTTGTAAGTAAAGGGCAGCTTGGCGATGTCCTCCAGCGACTGCAGGTCGTCGACCGATACGCCCGCCCGGGCATAGAGGTTCTTGTAGAAAGGCGTGGTCGCCGTGACCCGGGCCACCATCTTTTTGAGGCGCTCGAACTGCAGTTTTTGCAGCTCAGGACGTGGCATGGTCTCGAACTCGGGATTCCAGATCAACGCTTTCTTTTCGCTCATGTTGCCTGCCTCCTTTTCGCTAATACGCTTCCCTTCCCATACGAAAGGCGTTCACGTTTACCTCAAGGTATCTCTTGGGCACCCACTCCCCGATCACCTCCAGCCAGACCTCCAGCGGGACCTGGTCGAGGTGAACCGAGAGAGCGCCCAGCAGCACGATGTTGTGCGCGCGGACATTGCCCGCATCCTTCGCCAGGCGGACGCTGGGGACAAAACTCAGGTCCTCCGTCGCCTGGCCCAAGATGCGCCGCACGGTCTCGTCATCCGGATAGACGTCGCCCCCAGAGCTGACTGAAAGGGGCGGGATGCGCATCTCGCCCACGATGACCGTCCCCCCAGGGCGCAGCAGCTCCACGTAGCGCAGGGCCTCCAGTACCTCAAAGGCCACCAAGTAGTCGGCCTCTCCCAGGCCAATGAGCGGTGAATGGATCTTGGCGCCCCAGCGAATATGGCTGCTCACGCTGCCTCCGCGCTGCGCCATGCCGTGCACCTCGGCTTTCTTGACGTCGTAACCGGCCCGGACCCCGACGTGGGCCAGGACGTTGCTCACCAGCAGCGTTCCCTGCCCGCCGACCCCGGCGAGTACAAAGTTCCTATCCCTCGTTCCCGTATTCATCGCGCGACTCAAGCCTCCTCTGCGGCCATCTCATCGCGGAGCGAGATGGCCTTGCGAGCGCACACCTGCGCGCAGACCTCGCAGCCCGTGCACAGCATGGGATCGATCCAGGCGATGGCGTGCCCGGTCTTCCCGTCCAGGCGGCTGCTGCGGACGATCGCCGGGCACCCCACCTGGAAGCACAGCCCACAGCCGTTGCATCGCTCCTCATCGACCGCCAGGGCCATCCACTGCGCCCGCGCCACGGGCAGAAGGGCACACTCACGCCGCGAGATGACGACCGCCGGCCCTTCCGCGTCCAGGCAGGCGCGCAGGGCGCGCTCTACCGCGCCCAGGTCATAGGGGTCCACGGTGTGCACGTGCTCGATGCCCATCGCCCGCGCCAGTGCCTCGAACTCGACGGCGTAGGTGGGCTGCTCCATCAGGGTTCTGCCGGTGCCGGGGTGCTGCTGGTGACCGGTCATCGCCGTGGTGCGGTTGTCGAGGATGAGGACCACGGTATCGCTCTGGTTGTAGGCCACGTTCAGGAGCGCCGGCATGCCGGTGTGGAAAAAGGTCGAATCCCCGATCACCGCCACGTGCTTTTGGGCGATGCCCGCCTTGCTCACCCCGTGGGCCTGGCCGATGCTGGCCCCCATGCAGCCGCAGGTATGCAGCGCGGACAGGGGAGGCAGAAAGCCCAGCGTGTAGCAGCCGATGTCGCCGCTGACGACGAGCTTGAGCTTGTTGGTGGTCACGAACACGCCCCGGTGCGGGCAGCCCGGGCACAGCAGGGGTGGGCGTGCCGGGAGGCCTTGCGCCGGCGGTCCGTGGGCTGGCGCCGTCTCCGGGGGCAGCAGCCCAGCCTGGATGGCGCACTGGCGCACCACGCTGGGGTCGAGCTCGCCACACAGCGGGAAGATGCTCTTGCCTTCCACGGGAATGCCCATCAGCCGGATCTCTTCTTCGATCATCGGGTCCAGCTCCTCGACGACGATCAGCCGCTCCACGCGGGCGGCAAAGTCGCGGATGAGCGCCTCGGGCAGGGGCCAGGTCATCCCCAGCTTGAGAAACGAGGCCCTGGGGAACACCTCCTTGGCGTACTGGTAGGCCACGCCGCCGGTCACGATGCCCAGGCTCCGCTCGCCCATCTCCACGCGGTTGGCGGAAAAGGTCTCCGCGTACGCCTTGACCTGCCGCACGCGCTCCTCGACGATGGGATGGCGGCGGCGGGCGTTGCCGGGGACCATGACGTACTTGCTCCGGTCGATGCGATACTGGGGAGGATCGGCGGGCTCCTGAGCGGTGCGCTCGCCCAACTCGACCAGGGCGTTCGAGTGGGAGATGCGGGTGGTGAGCCGCAGCATCACCGGCCCGTCGAACCGCTCGCTCAATTCCAGGGCCACGCCGACCAGGTCCTTGGCCTCCTGGCTGTCGCTGGGCTCCAGGCAGGGGACGCGGGCAAACTTGGCATAGTGGCGGTTGTCCTGCTCGTTCTGCGAGCTGAACATATTGGGGTCGTCGGCGCAGACGATCACCAGCCCCGCTTCCATCCCGGTCATCGAGGCGTAAAAGAACGCATCGGCGGCCACGTTGAGGCCGACGTGCTTCATCACCGCCATCGCCCGGCTCCCGGCATACGCCGCTCCGATGGCCACGTCCAGGGCCACCTTTTCGTTGGGCGACCATTCCGAGTAGACCGCATCGTAGCGCGCCAGGTTTTCCAGGATCTCTGTGCTCGGTGTGCCGGGATAGGCCGCCGCCACCCGCACGCCCGCCTCGTAGGCTCCGCGTGCCACGGCTTCGTTCCCAGAGTAGAGTGCTTTTTGGGTCAAGATTGTGTCCTCCGCTTGATCATAGTCAGATACAGCAGACGTGGACGACCTGCTCTCCCATCTCCTCCAACGCCGGAAGCAGGACCTCCTGGTCTACACCATCCAGACGGAAGGTGATGTACACGTATTCCCGGTCCGCCCCGTAAAAGGCGGCCACAGAGTGCAAGTTCCCGCCCAGGTCGGCGATCACCCCGGTCATTCGGGCCAGCTCGCCCGGTACGTCGGGCATGCGCAGGGTGATGCGCAGCACGTTTTCCCCGCTGCCCAGGATCTCTTGAAAGGCCTTGAAAATGTCGGTTTCGGTGATGATGCCCACCAGGTCCCCATCGCGCATCACCGGCAGGCAGCTAATCCCATTCTCCACCATCACCCTCGCTGCCGATTCGATGGGCGCGTCCTCGGGCACGGTGATCGGCGTGCGCATCACTTCTTCGACGGTCAGGCGCGCTAATAAGTAGTTCACTTCAAATACGCTGAGCGTCGTCGCCGACGAGGGCGAAGCGTGCAGCAGGTCCGTCTGCGTGACGATCCCGATCAGTTTCCCTCTCTTGTTCACCACCGGCAGGTAACGGATGCCCTTCTCACGGATGATCCGAAAGGCATCGGGGAACGTGGTATCCGGCGTGATCGTGATCGGGTTGGGGGTCATGCGATCTTTGACCAACATCGAGGCCTCCTCTTCTTACGGTGGAGCGTGGACAGGTCCCGGCGGATGCTTCCTGCCGCCGCGCGCAACCTGTCGGGAACTGCGGCTGGTGCGCGAGTGACCTCTGAGGCGCGTCAGGGCCTGCTGTTCCCTCCCAGGTAGGCCTTGCGCACGCGCTCATCGACGGCCAGCTCGGCGGCCGCTCCTTCCAGGGCCACCTGGCCCGACTCCATCACGTACGCCCGGTCGGCCAGGTCCAGCGCGGCCCGGGCGTTCTGCTCGACGAGCAGGATGGTCATCCCGCGCTCGCGCAGCTCACTGGAAACGCGAAAGATCTCTTTGACGATCAGGGGGGCCAGCCCCAGGGAGGGCTCGTCCATCAGCAGCAGCTTGGGCCGCGACATCCACGCCCGCGCCAGGGCGACCATCTGCTGCTCGCCGCCTGAAAGCGTGCCTGCCGTCTGCCGGGCACGGTCCTTGAGGCGGGGAAAGATCTCGAGGACGAACCCCAGGTCCGAGTGGATCGTCTCCTTGCTCTCCCGCCTGTAGCGGTGATACGCGCCCAGGATGAGGTTGTCCATCACGCTCATCGTGGAAAAGACCTGGCGCCGCTCGGGCACCTGGCTGATCCCCAGGCGCACGATCCTTTCCGGGGCCAGGTTCACGATCGGCTGTCCCTCCAGGGTGATCTCGCCGCTGCGGACGGGCACCAGCCCCGAGATGGCGTTCATCAACGTCGTCTTGCCCGCGCCGTTGGATCCAATGACGGCGACGATCTCGCCTGCATTGACCTGCAGCGAGACCTCTCGCAGTGCCTGCACCTGGCCATAGTACGCGCTGACCGCTTCCAACCTCAACACGGGTGTACGAGCTCCTCTCCCAGGTAGGCGGCGATGACGCGCCGGTCAGCTCGGACCTCATCCGGCGTCCCTTCGGCGATCTTTTGCCCATAGTCCAGCACGATGATCCGATCGGCGATCCCCATCACAAACTGCACATCGTGTTCGACCAGGAGCACGGTCACGCCGCTGTCGCGGATGACCCGGATCAAGCGGTCCAGATCCTCTTTCTCGGTCTGGTTCAGGCCAGAACCCACCTCGTCGAGCAAGAGCAGCCGGGGTTCCGTGGCCAGGGCGCGGGCGATCTCGAGCAGGCGCTGCTGGCCGAAGGGAAGGCTCAGGGCGTTTTCGTTGGCGCTCTTTTCCAGTCCTACCGAGGTCAACTGCTCCATCGCCTGCTGGCGGATGGCCCGCTCCTCGCTTTGCGCGTGGGGGAGGTGCAGGGCCGCACTGATCAGCCCGTACCGGGTCTTGAGGTGGCGGCCCACCATCACATTCTCCAGGACGGTCATATTCCCGAACAACTGCACGCTCTGAAAGGTACGCGCCACGCCCAGGCCGGTGATGGCGTGCGGCTTGAGGCCGTTGAGCAGGTGGCCCTCGAAGCGCATTTCTCCCCGCGTCGGCGGCAGGACCCCGGAGATCAGGTTGAAAATGGTCGTCTTGCCGGCGCCGTTGGGGCCAATCAGGGCCACGATCTCGTTCCGGTCCACCGAGAAACTGACGTCAAACACGGCCATCAGGCCGCCGAACTCTTTTCTCAGGTCAGTTGCTTCCAGATGTGGGTTACCCACTGGTTCTTCCCTTGCCCCGCTTGCTCACGGCTTCCTCGCCACGGAGCGGGGGGCTGTGGGGGGGAGCAGCGTCCCGGCGCGCGGCCCGGCGTTCGCGCAGCCCCCGTATCAGATCGACCGTGCCGGAGGTGAGACCCCCGGGCATAAAGATCATGATCACCACCAAGATGACCCCATAGATGATCAACTCGTATTCGCCGCCCCGGAGGTGGAGGACATCCTCCATGCGCGAGCGGATCAGGTCCCGAAGGATGAACAGGATGCCCACGCCAAAGGGCGCTCCCCAGATGCTCGACAGCCCGCCGATCGTGGCCATCACCACCAGCTCCACCGAGGCCCGGAAGCTAAAGGGGCTGGGCGATACGGCGCTCTGAAAGTGCGCGTACAGGCTGCCGGCCAGGCTCGAGAAGACAGCGCTGAGCACCAGCGCCTGCACCTTGCAGCGCTCGATGTCCACCCCGCTGGCGCTGGCTGCCACTTCGCTGCTGTGGACGGCGCGCAGGGCGCGTCCGGTCCGCGAGTGGACGATGTTCAGCGCGACGACGATCGCCGCGATCGCCGCACCCCAGACCACAAAGTAGTAGCGGTTCATCGGCCACAGGACAAAGCCCCCGATGCGCAGTCTCGGGATGCCGGTCAGCCCGTCGTACCCGCCGGTGATGTCAGAGAACTGCCCCCCGAGGATGTAGATAATGATCCCCAGGCCCAGCGTGGCCATAGCCAGGTAGTTGCCCCTCAGCCTCAGGATGGGCCTGCCCACGAGATAGGCAAAGCCCCCGGTCAGGGCCATGCCGGCGACCATTGCCAGCCAGGGCCACCACCAGGTGTCCGAAACGCCGATCAGGATCTTGTGCCGGACCGCCAGCGTGGATAGGATGCCGGAGGCGTAGGCGCCCAGGGCGTAGAACCCGGCCTGTCCCAGCGAAACCTGCCCCGCATAGCCCATCAGCAGGTTGAGCCCGACCACGACGATGGACAGGATGCCGATGCGGATCATGGTGTCCATGGTCACCACGCGCCCGGTGAGATCGCTAAAGCGCACGCCCATCGGCCGCACCACGTCCACCAGTCCGAAGGCGAGCAGGACGAGGCCGAACCCGACGATGCCGATGGTATTGAGATGCCTGCGGATCTTTGTCATATTCAGGCCGTCTCCACGGTCTCAGGACTCCTCCGCCGCTGTCTCTCCGCGTCCGATGATGCCCTGCGGTCTGAACAGCAGGATCGCGATGAGGATGACAAAGGCAAACACGCTCTTGTAGGTGGGGTTGGTGACGCCGGCGGCGAGGTTCTCCACCACGCCCAGCAGGAGGCCGCCCACCACCGCTCCGGGGGTGCTCACCAGGCCCCCCATGATCGCCGCCACGAACCCTCTCAGCCCCAGCATCAGCCCCATGTCGTAGATAGGCCGGGTCACAGGCCCCAACACAATGCCGCCGATCGCTCCCAGGGCAGCGGCCATCGCAAAGGCGACCAGCGACATACGGCTGGGATTGATGCCCATCAACTGCGCGGCCCGGCGGTTCACCGCGCAGGCGCGCAAGGCCTTGCCGATCAGCGTGTGATCCAGGAGCACATAGAGGAGAAAGAGGACCACGACCAGTGTGGCCCAGATCCACAGGCTCTGGGCTTGCACGGTGACGCCCGCGAACCGAAAGATGTGGTCCTCGAGGATCAGGGTGGTGAACGCGGGCAGGATGTAGGGATCTGCTCCCCAGACGAGCAGGGCGCCAGCCCTGAGGACGATGGTGACGCCGACGGTGATGATGATCAGGGTCACCGGGGGGGAGTGCCGGGCGGGATAGATCGCCACCCGCTCCACGGCCATGCCGATCAGGGTGGTGAGGACGATGCCAGCCACGACGGCGACCGGCAACTTGAGGGCTGGCGGCAGGGGCAGCGCTGAGTTGTTGACCGTGATGGTGATCATTGCTCCCAGCATCACGAACTCGCCTTGCGCAAAGTTGATGATGCCGGTCACGCTGTACACAGCCACGAATCCCAGAGCCATCAGAGCGTATATGCTTCCCCCGCGCACGCCGTCTATCGCAAGCTGGAGGTAGTGTCGTGGCAGCAAGTTCTTTCGAGAGCCCAAGAGCACGCAGAGGGCGAGGATCGCTACCGCCACAACTGCCACCAAGGCTATCTTGGCCGGTTTGCTTGAGGTGATTCGGCGCATAGACTCTCCGGTGATCCCCCGGCTGGCGTCCCCGAGGGAGTATGCTTCTGGATCGCACCGCCGAGGTCGCCAAGAGCGCCAAGGACATACGTTCACCTTGGCGTCCTCTGCGCCTTGGCGGTTGAGCCCCCCCGCCCAGTGTCCTTGGAAGTATGCTTCTGGATCGCACCGCCAAGGTCGCCAAGGTCGCCAAGGACATACGTTCACCTTGGCGTCCTCTGCGCCTTGGCGGTACGGGTCCTCTCATCTCCGTCAAGAACGCCCAACTCGGGGCGCTCGCAGGCTTTGACCTACCACTCCGACTCGGGGAAGGCCGTCCACTTGGCGTTCTCCACCTTGACGAACAGCAGCGAGTCCTTGGTCAGCCCGGTGTGATCGGAGGTGCTCATTGTGAATGTGCCGCTGATGCCGGGCCAATTCACGATCTTGGTCTCCAGGTAGTCGCGGACGGCGGCGCGCTGCTCGGCCAGGGTTGCCCCATCCTCCAGGCTCTCCAGAGCATCCACGGCCATCATGACCCCATCCCACGCGTGGCCGCCGAAGGTGCTGATCGGCTCGCCCTCTGTGAACGCGGTATAGTCGGTGATGTACTGCTGCAGGACGGCCTTCTGTGGATCGCTGTCGGATACCTCGTCCAGGACGGTGACCTTGCCACAGGGGAACACGGTCCCCTCTGCTGCGGCGCCCGCCGTGTCGATAAAGGGCTGGTTGCAGACACCGTGTCCCAGGGTGACCGGCAGATCGGGCATCGCCGTGCGCAGGGCAGCGGCAACCAGCGAGGCGACCGGGGGCGTGGAGCCGATCTCGAACGCCTCACAGCCGCTAGCCTCGGCGCCAGCCAACTGTGCCGAGAACTCGGTATCGGTCTTGGCATAGCCCGCTTCGTAGACGACTTCCAGGCCCGCGGCCTCGGCCTGCCCCTTGAAGTTGCTCAGGCAGTCCATGCCATAGCCGTCGTCGGTGTAGAGGATGCAGACCTTGGACACGCCCTGGGCCTTCAGATAGGCCGCCTGCCATTCCCCGGCGTGCCCGTTCGTCTGCGGCGTTTTGAACATCCACTTGTACTCTTGGCCGCTGTTCGGGTCGCTGGTGATGGCCTCGGCCGAGGCCATCGAGATGCACGGCGTCTCGTTTTCCTGGCACACCGGGATCTCGGCAACGCTGGTGCCGCTGCCGGTGGTCGAGACGACGACGATCACCTCGTCCTCCTGGATGAGACGGGTCACGTTGCTGACCGTCTTGTCCGCCTCGTTCTCATCGTCATAGATGATGATCTCGACTTGATGCTTGACGCCATCTGGGCCGACGATCCCGCCCTGCTCGTTGATCTGCTCCTGGAGCATCTCGGCCGTCTTGGCCTCGGGTAGACCCAGAGTCGCGTACGTGCCCGTTGCTGAAGAGTTGAAACCGATCTTGTAGGTCGCGCCCTCGCCTCCTGCTTCGGGGCCCTTGGCGCAGGCCGCCAGCAGCACCACGGCCACGGTCAGTAGGGTGACGACCAGTCGATTACGTCGCGAGTTCATGATCTTCTCCTTTAGGTTCACCTTGCCCATGCCTGCTTCTACTGTGTACCAAGTCAGGATGCCCCAGGCGCCCTGACGACCGTCTGAACACGGTTTGGGGGATCTGAGGCCTAGAGGGACAAGGGGACCGCGGCTGTCCACGTACTGCCCGGATCGGCGGTGTGGACAAAGGAGGCCCAGTTGCGTGGCATGGAACCGCAGTGCCGTCTTCTCAGGATCCGCCCCGTGCCGGCTCTCCTTCGAACCGGGCGACTGCCTCTCGCAGCTCATCGGGGACGCGCACGGGTTGCTCCTCCCGGGCGTCCACTGCGACGGCAGCGATTTTGCCAGCAGCGATCAGCTCATCCGCTGGCTGCTTATAGATCGCAAACTCGAAAGTGAAGCTGGTGTGGCCCATGTGACCGATGCGGGCGTGCACGTGCAGCAGGTCGTCAAACCGGGCCCGCCCCCTGTACTGGCAGCCAGTCTCCACATAGAACATGTCTACGCCTGAATCCAGCATATCCTGGTAGGCGTAGCCAATGGCCTTCATATACTCGACCAGCGCGACGTCAAAGTAGGTCAGGTAGTGACCAAAGTAGACGTGACGCTGCGCGTCTACCTCGACGTAGCGCACGCAAAGAGGATGGTGGAACCTGAACGGACCCTCCTCGTAGCGGGCCCTATCGCTCGTCACGCACGATGTCCTTGAGCGCGGCGAGGAATGCCTGGTTCTCCTGCGGCGTGCCAAAGCTGAACCGCACGTGGTTGGGCACACCCCAGCCGTCGGTCGCCGTGGTGATGAAACCGCGCTCCAGCAGCGGGCCGCTCACCTGCGCCCCAGGCCGGCCGACGTCGACGGCCATAAAGTTGGCGTGCGTCGGGATGGGGTGCAGGCCCAGCAGGGGCAGCTCGCGGTAGAAAGTATCCTTGGCTGCCTGGTTGGCCTCCAAGCTGCGCCGCACGTGCTCCTCGTCCCCCAGCGCGGCGAGGGCTGCAGCCTGCGCCAGCCGGTTGACGTTGAACGGCGGGCGGGCGCGCTCCACATAGTCGATCACCGCTTCGCTGGAGAGCATGTACCCTACGCGCAGGCCCGCCAGCCCGTAGACCTTGGAGAAGGAGCGCAGGACGATCAGGTTCTGCCTGCCGGCACGGACGTGCGCCAGGCCCCGCATCTGGCCCGGGTCAGCGACGTACTCATAGTAGGCCTCATCCACCACCACCGGCACCCGCTCCGGCACCTGTTCCAGGAAGCGGTCCATCGCCGCCCCATCCACCATCGTGCCGGTGGGGTTGTTCGGATTGCAGACGAACACCAGCCGGGTGCGATCGGTGATCGCATGGGCCATCGCCTCCAGGTCGTGCGTATGGTCCTTCAGGGGCACACGGATGACCCGAGCGCCGACCTCTGTCGCGCGCAGCAGGTAGCTGATGAACGAGCCCTGGGCCATCACGACCTCGTCGCCCGGCTCGACCAGGGAGACGCACAACAGCAGCACCCATTCGTCGGCCCCGTTTGAGAGGGCGATGTTCGAGGGGCTCAGGTTCCACTTCTGGGCCAGGGCCCCCTTGAGGGCCGTGCCCGAAGCGTCAGGGTAGCGGTTCACCGTCTCCACGGCCTCGCGCAGAGCGATCACCGCCAAGGGCGAAGGCCCCAGCGGGTTCTCGTTGGACGACAGGTCAACCGCCTGTGTGACGCCAGGCGGCACGGCAGGAGGGGTATACGCAGGGAGTTTGGCAATGTGGGATTTGAATGGCAGGCTCATCAGAGAAATCGTGCTCCGGGCGATGCGATGTCTGTTCCGCTGAACAAGAACCGTTCTGGATCGCTCCCCGATGAGCACTGAACGGCCAGGATCCAAGAAGGTTATAACATGGTTCACCGAGGATGTCAAATCCTGGGCCTGGGGCGATCGCAGGCTTTTTTCCTGTAATCGGCCTGATGTGATATAATGACCCGCAAAACGGAGCGGAGTTCAGGGCGAGAAGCGCGGGAGGAGGACAGTGAACGATCCAACCTTCAAGACTATGGGACAGCAAGCCGGACGCCGTTCCTGGGCGGAGCCGTGGAAGATCAAGATGGTCGAGCCGATCCACCTGACCAGCCGCGAGGAGCGGGAAACGGCCCTGGTGGATGGGGGCTATAACACCTTTCTGGTGCGGTCGGAGGATGTGTACATCGACCTACTCACCGACAGCGGCACCAGCGCGATGAGCGACCGCCAATGGGCGGGGATCATGCTCGGAGATGAGGCCTACGCCGGCAGCCGGAACTTTTACCACCTGGAGGAGGCCGTACAGACCTACTACGGCTACCGCTTCATGGTGCCCACCCACCAGGGCCGGGGCGCCGAACACCTGATCAGCCAGGTGGTGATCAAACCGGGCCAATACGTCCCTGGCAACATGTACTTTACCACCACCCGCCTGCACCAGGAGCTGGCCGGCGGGAAGTTTGTCGACGTGATTATCGAGGAAGCGCACAACCCAGCCAGCCTGCATCCATTCAAGGGCGACGTCGACCTGGACAAGCTGGAAGCGCTGTTCGTGGAGGTGGGGGCCGAGAACGTCGCTTACGTCAGCCTGGCGGGCACGGTCAACATGGCCGGCGGGCAGCCGGTGAGTATGGGCAATGTGCGCGCGCTGCGCGCGCTGTGCGACCGGTATGGCGTGCTCATCTACCTCGATGCCACGCGCATGGTGGAGAACGCCTTCTTCATCCAGCAGCGCGAAGAGGGATACGCGGAGAAGTCGGTCGCCGAGATCCTGCTCGAGTTCTGCAGCTACACCGACGGCGCGTGGATGAGCGCCAAGAAGGACAACCTGGTCAACATCGGTGGCTGGCTGGCGGTCAACGACCCGGACCTCTTTGACGCGCTGCGCAACATGGTCGTCATCTATGAGGGGCTGCACACCTACGGCGGGATGGCCGGGCGCGATATGGAGGCGCTGGCCATCGGCATCTTCGAAGGCGTGCAGGACGACCACGTGCGCTCTCGTGTGGGGCAGGTGCTCTACCTGGGTGACCTGCTGATCGACTGGGAGATCCCCATCGTGCGACCTGTGGGGGGGCACGGCATCTTTTTGGACGCCAAGGGCTTTTATCCGCACATCCCGCAGGGCCAATTCCCCGCCCAGACCCTGGCTGCCGAGCTCTACCTGGAGTCTGGCGTGCGCGGCATGGAGCGGGGCATCGTAAGCGCCGGGCGCGATCCCGCGACCGGCGATCATCGCCACCCGGCCCTGGAGCTGATGCGCCTGGCCATCCCCCGCCGGGTCTACACGCAGGCCCACATGGACGTGGTGGCCGAGGCGGTCAAGGCGGCGTACGACGCCCGTGAGACGACGCGTGGGCTCAAGATGGTCTACGAACCCGCGTACCTGCGCTTCTTCCAGGCCCGCTTTGAGCGTATCCCCAAAACAAACGAAAAAGGAGCGTGAAATGCCAGCATCCCCCTTTGCCAAGGAAATCACCCCCGACTGGGAAAGCCTCGTGCGGTGCGTTGCCCGCAAGGGAACGCCAGAGCGGGTCCACTCCCTCGAGCTGTTCCTGGACGAGGAAACCAAGCAGGCCATCTGCGCGCGCCATGGCCTGACCGAGGACCTGAGCGGGAGCGATCCCGCCTACCTGCTAAAGCGCGAGATCGCCCTCCAGCGCTTCCTGGGCTATGACTATGTGCTCTGCGGCCTGGAAGGGTTGGAGATGCCCGTTAACTGGCTCAATGCCGAAGACACGGCGGAGAACAAGCGCGACGCAGGCCGGGACTTTATCAACGAGCATCAAGGCCCGATCACGACCTGGGAAGAGTTCGAAGCCTATCCCTGGCCCGATCCGCGGGACGCCACCTCCCTGGCCCTGGAATGGTACGAAAAGAACCTGCCGGACGGTATGTGTGTCCTTGGCGGGCTGACCGGGCACTTTGCGGAGAACCTTTCCTGGCTGATGGGCTATGAGACGCTGTGCTATGCGCTCTACGACCAGCGCGACCTGGTGCAGGCCATCGCCGACCGCTGCCTGGAGATGGACCGCCAGGTGGTGGCCCGGCTCGTCGAGTTCGATCGGGTCAAGATGGTCTGGGGCTCTGACGACATGGGCTTCCGCTCGGGCACGCTGATCGGTCCTGACGATCTGCGGGCCCTGGCGCTGCCGGGCCACAAGGCGCTGGCCCAGATCACGCACGACACGGGCCGGCTCTACCTGCTCCACTCGTGCGGCAACCTGGCGACGATCATGGACGACCTGATCGAAGACGTGCGCATCGATGCCAAGCACTCGTTCGAGGACACCATCGTCGATGTGCGCGAGGCCAAGGCACTGTGGGGCGACCGCCTGACCCTCCTGGGCGGCATCGATATGGACTTTATGTGCCGGGCGGAGGAAAGCGCGATCCGCGAGCGGGTGCGCGACACGCTGCGGGTGTGCATGCCCGGCGGCGGCTACTGCCTGGGCACGGGCAACACCGTGGCCAACTATGTCCCCGTAGACAGCTACCTGGCGATGCTGGACGAGGGCCGGCGCTTCGCATAGAGTGCCTCTCAGAGCTGCCAGGAGCGGACCCTTGTCTCGTGCCCACGCAGGAGAGTGGGCACGAGAACCGTCGGACGCGGAAGGCTTTCAGAGATGTGGTCTGGACTGCCGGACCGAGACGTGTCAAGTCAAATGATAATGTTACCGAAGCCAGGTTGTTGGCTCAAAAGATAATGTTACCGAGAGGATGCTCCTCCCCGCCTTGGGTCAGGGATGTGGCTCAGTGTGTCGTAGACATCCTGGGTCTCTCCTTGCTCTGCGCAGGGCAGAGAGAA
>JADHXD010000143.1 GCA_016783145.1 Anaerolineae bacterium | reverse complement strand
CAGGGGATGCTCAACGCGGTCGACGTGATCGCCAATGAGACGGCAAACGGAACTCAGGCCGCCACGGTCTCTCGCGCTCCCTTTGTCTATCCGGTCCAGGGAGAGCCGCCGACCCTGGACATCCACCTGAGGACTGGCGACGCCTCAGTCGCCTTCGTCCTCAGCCAGTTGATGGAGCCCCTGTACCGCTACCGGCCCGATGGGAGCGTCGAACCTGCCGGGGCGGCGGCCTACACCGTCTCCCCCGATGGGCGGGTCTACACCGTCACCTTGCGCTCCGGCGCTGTCTGGTCCGACGGCCAGCCAGTGACCGCCCAGCACTATGTCGACGGCATCCTCCGCCTGCTCGACCCCGACCTGGAGACCGACTTTCACTCCTTGATGTACCACCTCCAGGGAGCCCAGGACTACAAAGACGGTGTGCTCACTGACCCGAACGGGGTCGGCGTCGCCGCCCTGGACGCACGGACCGTCCGGTTCACCCTTCACTCCGGGGCAGCCTTCTTCCCCGCCATCATGGCCACCTCTGCCGCCTACCCCGCGCGCCTGGACCTCATCGCCAGCGACCCAGACTGGACAGAAGCCGGACACTTTGTCGGGAACGGTCCCTACGTGCTCACCGAATGGAGCCACGGCAACTGGCTGGTGCTCGACGCCAATCCCCTCTACCACGGCGCAGCGAACGTCTCCATCGAACAGGTGCTCGTGCCGGTCATCTCCAGGGAAGAACAACTGGCGGCCTACGAGAAAGACCTGATCGACGCCAGTATGACCCTCGACGGCCAGGCGCCGTACATCCTGTCCGACCCCGTGCTGAGCGCCGAGTTCCACCGAACGCCCAACCCTGGTGTCTACTACCTGGGGATGAACACCCGGCGGCCGCCCACGGACAACGCCAGTGTGCGCAAGGCCCTGTCCTCGGCCATAGACCGCGAGTACATCCTGCACGACCTGCTCGGCCTGCCCTGGCGGGAGCCGGCGACCAGCGTCATCCCGCCTGAGTTGCCGGAATACCAGAGCGGGGCAGTGGGATACCCCTTCGATCCGACCCAGGCCCGGATCTATCTGGCACAGGCAGGGTATCCCGGTGGAACAGGGTTCCCCGGCATCGAGCTGTGGGCCAACTTTGGCCACGAGAACCTCATCGAAGCGGTCGCCGAGCAGTTGCGGGACAACCTGGGCATCTCGGTGACCACGTCCTACACGGAATGGGGCGAGTACCTGGACCGGCTCAGCACGTGCAGCAGCACCCCGGAAGAATGCCCCCACGCCTTCCGCATGGGATGGATCATCGACTATGCGGACGCCAGCAACCTGTTGAACGACGCGTTTCATCCCGATATGTTGATAGGTAGATATACGGGCTGGGACAACGCTCGCTACCGGGAGCTGATGGACTTGCAGCTCCACGAGACCGATCCGGCAACCCGAAAGGCCTACCTCCAGGAAGCGGATCGGATCCTGGTCGAGGAAGAAGCTGCAGGGGCTCCGATCTACTTCCTCGACCGGACCACCTTGGTCAAGCCACACGTCACTTTCGAGTACCTGCCCGTTGGAGGCCCGAACCTCGCCACCTGGGCGCTCACCGGCCCCGCCTACGGCCTGGTCGTTGCTCCCGCCCTGTCGTTCAAGTCCGGCAGCCCCGGAGACGCGGTGGTCCATACGCTGCGCGTCACCAACACGGGCGAGGCAGAGGACTCGTTTGGCGTAGCGCTCAGCGGACATGCCTGGTCCACATCCGCCTCCGCGACGGTCGGCCCGCTGGCCCCGGGTGCGAGCACGGTCCTGCCGGTCACCGTGCAGATCCCGGCAGGGGCGGCAGGCGGAGCTGTCGACGAGGCGCTCCTCATCGTCTCCTCTCAGGGCGACCCTGCACAGTCAGACAGCACGCGCCTGACCACCGTGGTCGAGGTCACCGACCCTCACGAGCCCAACGATAGCTGGCAAGACGCGTCGCCGGTCTCCATCGGCGCCCCCGCAATCGACAGCTATCTGCTCAATGGACAGGATCTCGACTGGTTCAAGGTCGAGATCGCGGTGCCCTCGATGTTCACCGCCACCCTCAGCGGGCTGCCCGCGGACTATGACCTGATCCTCTTTTATCCGATCAGCGCCACGACGGCCGCCGAAGGGGAGGATCTGGGCGACCTCCAGGATACCCAGGAGGTGGATGCCACCGGCCAGATGGGCGTCATCGGCCAGATGGGCGTCATCGGTCAAATGGGCGTCATTGGCCAGATGGGGGTCATCGGTCAGATGGGCGTCATCGGCCAGATGGGCGTCATCTCTGCCAATCCCGAGGACGCCGACGAGATCGCCGCCCTTCGCGCCCGTCTCCCCGGCACCTACTACATCCTCGTCCTCGCCCACAACGGGGCCTACAGCTCACAGCCGTACCGCCTGCGCGTGACCGCCGGCCCGCTCCCCGGGCTCCCTCCCTGCACCACCGCGCTGGCTCCCTCTGGCCTGCCGATGGGCGTCTACACGGGCACCAGCGCTGCAGGATCGCCGCTTACCCTGATCCTGCTCAACAAACAGCGCCTCGACACGGCCTACGCCACGGACCCGGCCACGGCCCTGCTATCGGACCGGCTGCGAGCCCTTGCCGATGACCCCGAGGTCAAGGGGATCGTCGTCCCCATCGAGAACACACCCGCCGTTGCCGACGAGTACGCACGCTGGGATGCCGGCTATGCCTGCGCGCCCGAGGCGGCCAACCAGGTCGCCCGGACGGTCAAGGACGTGGTCGCCGCCTACCTGGACGCCTACCCGACGGTGCACTACCTGGTCCTCGTCGGCGATGACCTCATGCTCCCCTTTTACCGCGTGCCCGACGACGCCTACATCGCCAACGAGTCGGCCTACGCCCTCCGCTCTACGGTCGTCGCCGGGAATTCCACCCGCGCGGCCCTCGAGCTGGGCTACATCCTCACCGACGACTTTTATGGCGATCGCACGCCCCTGCGATGGAGAGGGCGCGAGCTCTATGTTCCCGACCTGGCGATCGGCCGCCTGGTCGAGACGCCATCCGAGATGGTCGAGGTCATCGACACCTTCCTGAACGCCAACCCTTTGCATGCGACCAGCGCCTTTGTCAGCGGCTATGACTTTCTGGTCGACGGCGCCGCGGCCATAGGTGACCTGTTTGCTGCCGGCGGCCTGTCCGTCACCCCGCTCATCGGCGAGGGCTGGGACGCTGCCGCCCTCTATAGCAATTGGCTGGAGACGCCCAGGGACGTGGCGTCCGTCAACGCGCACTTTGACCACTGGCAGGCCCTCCCCGCTGCGGGGGCGATGGCCCTCGATGCCAGCTCCGTCACCGCTCCAACCCTGGACCTGGACGGCACCCTTCACCTCTCCATGGGCTGCCACTCGGGCTACAACGTCCACGACGGGCATGCCAGCGGCGGCGAGCCGGTCGACTTTGCCCAGGCCCTGGCCGGGCAGGGCGCGTGGTGGATCGGCAACACCGGCTATGGCTATGGCATGGATGACTCTATCGCCTTTTCCGAGCAGTTGATGCGCTTTTACGCACAGCGGCTGACCAGCGAGTCGAACGTGCCGGTGGGCGAGGCCCTTCGCTGGGCCAAGGCCCGCTACCTGGGCGGCGTCCCCAGCGATGGCTTTGGCACCTACGACGAAAAGATCATGATCGAGACCACGCTCTACGGCCTGCCCATGTACCGCGTCTCGCTGCCCGGCACCTGGCGAGCTCTGGAGACGCCCCCCCTCAGCATCACCGACCTGGCGACCGAGACCTTGTCCTTTGCCCCTGCCTTCAGCTTGGAGGCTGGATCCACCGATGGCGCGTACTATTCGATCGGCGGCGAGGTGCAGGCCAGCCCCGGACGCCCCGTACAACCCCGCACCAGCGCGCTGCTGCCGGTCAAGGCAAGGAAAACGCCTCACGGAGCCTTGCTCGTGGGCGCCACCACCGCGGTCGAGTCCCTCGACCCGCTGATCGCCCGCCCTGTCACCGACACGGCGGCCGCCGAGCCGAGCTACGAGGTCGGCATCTGGCTCCCCCTCAAGCCGTGGACCATCAACCGCCTGGGGGATGCGCCCAGATTGGTGGTCGTGCCCGCCCAGTTCCGGGGCAACCAGGACGGCGGCACGCTGCGCCGCTTTACGTCGCTTCGCTTCCAGGTGTACTATGCGGACCAGGCGAAAGGGGACTTTACCCCGCCGACGGTCTGGAAGGTAGAGAGCCAGTCCTTTGGGGGCGGCGCGGACTTTTGGGTGACTGCCGAGGACAACTCCGGCATCCAACGAGTGGTCATGGTCTACACCCGAGACGGCAACACGTGGCAGCTCCAGGACCTGACCCGGAATCCTCTGCAGGACCGCTGGGAGACCCGGTTCACCGGGCTCTCCGGCCAGTTCGTCTACTTTGTCCAGGTGGTGGATGGCGCAGGCAACGTAGGGGTCACGTCGAACAAAGGCCTGTTCTTTGAAGCGCCTCCGCGCATGATCTACCTGCCGGTCACCTTGCGAGGCTACGCGTCCCAGCTCCGGTGATGGAGCATCACACGCGCTGCCTTTACTCGGAGGCCGAGTAAAGGCAGCGCCGGTGGGCGGGTGCACACTGCCCGCCAGCACATCTCGTGCAGGGCGCTGGTACCCGTTCCTGTGCTCATTCCCGTCCCGCCAGCGGCAGATAAACGGTCCTCCACGCTGGCCCGGGCGCGATCGTGCCGCCATGCCAGAAACTGTGAGCCGGCCTGAGCGGGTCGTCCCCACCTGTGCCCACATCGCCGGAAGGGGCCCCGCCCCCCAAGACATGCCGCACCCGCTCTTTCGCCTGCGAACCGCGAGACGTTGCCGACGTGATCTCGCCACAGACCAGCAGCAGCGCGATCAACTACCAACTCTTGTGCGTACCCTCCGATGGACCGAGTCCACCTCACCAGTGCTCGTATCGCACCAGTTCGGACAAAGGCTTGCGCTGCTTGGGCCTGGGCGGATCGGCCGGATAACCCAGAGGCGTAAAGACCACCGGCTCCACCTCGTCGGGCAGCCCCAGCACCTCCCGTGCGGCGGCCGGGTCAAACGCCCCGATCCAGCACGTACCCAGTCCAAGCTCCGCAGCTGCCAGGATCAGGTGGTCTACCACGATGCCAATGTCCACGTCGGTGTAATCCTTGCGTTGCCGCGCGGGATCCATAGGATACCGACAGGCACAGATCACTACAGGAGACTGCGCGAACCAGTCCCTGCCGTAGATACGCCGTAGTTCCTCCTCCCGACCTTCAGCGTGGACGACAATCAACTGGAAGCGCTGCCGGTTGCCCGCCGTCGGCGCCAACCGCGCGGCCTCCAGCACCTGCTGCAGCTTGTCCTCCTCTACAGGATCAGGCTTATAGCCTCGGACGCTGTAGCGCTTCTGAATGAGCTCGAGAAACGTCATGGTTTCCTCCTGTCGTATCGACTATCTGTTGAACAGCGCGTTGGCTTCACACCACTTTAGAGCGACCTCCGACCCCGTCGGCCGAGTTGGGCGCTATCCACACCTTGGTTGACACAGGCTCGACAATGGGTTCCACCGTTGGGCCGCAGAAAGCCAGCTCGCCCACCGCACCTCAAGGCTGACCGTCTTCTGCTCGCCGGGCTCCAGTGACAGTCGTTGAAAGCGCTTCAGTAGTGATCAGGCTCATGCAGACTACTATCGATCTGGTGTAGGCGACCGGAATGCGTTACCTGGGATCTACTCAAGAGTGCTCAGCCGTAGCATTCCAGAGATCCCGCTTCGCATCGTGCCGCGCGGTCAGCGCTCACAGCGCTGGTCGGTATGGCTCATTCTTCGGATCTCGCCCCTTAGTCGCGCCAGAGTGTGGCAGGTTCCGTCAGACGCACAGTACAGGAACTCGGTGTAGCCTGATTCACTCGTGCTCGTCAGGTAGTGGGTCGCATCGATCTGGGATTCTTGACCAGACCCTGGCGACGTAGGTGATAGAGGTGGCAAAGGTTCCATGGCAGACCCATCGATCGGCACCCACCAGCGTCTCGTTCCGAAATCATCAGCGTGGCTCATATTCACGGAAAAGCCTGTGCTGTCGTCTGCCCAGGTCACCTCCATAGGCCATACCAGTGGGCTGAACACGGTCCGCTCGCTGACAAGAGCGCCGTCCTGCGGGTACTGCTCGAACACGGATGGGGCAAACAAGAGTTCGCCACGCATATCCGACATGCGCCATAGGCTGACCACACCGTGGCTGTTCCCGATCTCTGGTGTGAGAGTCGCGATCCACTCGCCGTCAGGAGAAAAGGCAGGCTCTCCACCACCGCGCTCGGCTATCCTGGTCGCACAGCCATTCACAAGATCAATCCACCACAGATCGCCCGAATAGTACCGCTTGGCGTATCCGCCAGTTGTCATGGCGAACCCTCTCGAATCTGGCGACCATGCCAAAGCATAGATCGTCGGCTGGATGCTCGAAAAGACCCGCCGTGGGGCAGCATCGTCTATATCGATCGCCCACAGTTCAGAATACGTGCCTGGGGAAGGTCTGCGGAAAAGCACCGAGCAGCCATCCGGGGACAGCTCGGTGCTCTTGCCGCGGGCCAACATGCGCGGTGCCTCCTTGCCAACGAATAGCCAAAGCGTTCCGTTTCCCCCAGGAATGACAAGCGTCCCGAAATCGTCGGGGAGGACATCGCTGTTTATGACCAGTGGCGATGGGCCGGCAGATGCAGACGGCACAAACGCAGCAGGCGGTTGATTCTGCAACCACGCTTGCCAACGAGCGCTGTCCTGGCCAAAGTCCTGCTCGGTGATCTGTGTCAGCGCACGGACGATGGCGGACCGCACGGTCGTGTCCTTTTCTTCTTGCAGCACGCTAATCAGTGTGGGGACGGCCCCAATGACTTCTGGCCCAGCCGACCCGCCGAGTCGCTCGGCGATCGCCCAACGCACTTCCCTATCCGACTCAAAGGCCGACATAAGCGTAGGGAGAACAGATTGCCGGCTGATGAACCCGGTCAGAGCATACCCAGCAGCGAATCGCACCGTCCGCTCACTGTCCTCCTGCAAGGCACGGATCAGGGGACCAATGGCCCGATCGCCCGTGGCATCAATTGCTCCCAGCAGTACAGCAGCGTGCCTTCGTATCATATAATGATCTTCTTCTTCCAGCACACGAATGAGCGCAGTGATAGCCGCAGTTCCCTCTACCGTGTCGCCCTCAATCCACGTCTGGGCCGCCAGCAGTTGCTGCGCCGCCTCGTAGCGCACGTGGTCCGACTCGTCACTGAGCGCCTGGATGAGATCCAAGATGATCTGGGTCTGCGTTTCCCGCAAGACCGGTTCCGTGCACGGCATCGCCGTCGGGGTGGCCTCGATTACCTTGACCGTGGTTGGTACCGTTGTGAGGGTCAGCTCTGTCGTTTCAGGCAGCGGCTTTTTGGTACAAGCGATGCAAAGCAGAGCTATGGCCATCGCCAACAGCAGAATACGACGAATTGGCAAAGAAAAGCGTACCGGACACACCTGTCGTTCGTTCATAGATGTCTCCTTTAGGCTAGTACACTCCGGCCTAAAGAAACGTCTGGTTATGCCATCAGTGGCTTGCCCTGATAGGTCCACTTGAACGGCTTGGCCATTGTACGATCGTAGTACTCGATGAATGCAAGCACTTTGGCTTGCAGGTCCTCGACCGATTTGAAGGACCCGCGCTACAGCAACTTGCGTACCAAGATGCTCGGCCAGATCTCGATCTGGTTCATCCAAGAACAGCGCTTGGGCGTGTAGTGAAAGACGATACGATGCGACGGCTCGCTGAGAAAGCAAGCTCGGCTCTGGCGATTCCTCAAGATGCCCGACTTACCCTTCACGCCCAAGTCGGTGCCCAGGTCGGACTCTTGAGCGACCCAACGGACAAGAGATTCTGAACGATGGATGTCCAGGTTACCGACGACAAAGTGCCAGCGCGTGATTCCCGGATCGGAAGCGACAACTCCTTGCACGTGCGCCAGGTAGTCGTCCTCCGTGCGAGTAGTCGTGTCACCCACGGTCAGGACCTGCCCAGTGACCACGTCGCGACTGAAGATGAAGGTACAGGTGCCATGTGGCACGTACTCGAACTCGATGCGCTCGGCTTTGCCGGGTGCCACAGGCCAGCCAGGATGTTTTCGTTCCAGCGCCTACACGCCGGTCAGCTCATCGTTGGTGATCACGCGTTCTCCTTGTTCGACCAGGACAGGCGCCTGCCGATACAGAGCACAGATCTCCTTGACCCTGACCTCAAAATCTGGATCAGCAGAGGGGGTCAACCAGTATCGCCAGCGGTGCGGCTGCAGATCCCTCTTTTGAGAAGTCTGGCCGCGTGCCGGCCCGAGATCTTGTTGACGATCCCTCTTTCTTCGATCTCCTGGGCGATCTCACGTCCTGTCCACTGGCTATTCGAACGCCCCGACCGTTCTGGAGCCTCACAAGCCAACTGGGCAATCTGGCACACTTGCTCATCGGTGATCCGTCTGGGTGCGCCCGGACGAGGCGCATCCCGGAGGCGGTCTGCTACGGGTAGGTCCGCCAAGCTGGCTGGCTGCAGGATCAGCCAACGCTCTCGCCACAAGCGGACCATATCTATGCTCACGTCCAGTTGGCGAGCGATCTGGGCGTTGTTCTTCCCTTCTGCGGCTGCCAGGACAATGCGTGCTCGTAAGGCGATCTGTTGCGCTGTGCTATGGCGACGAACCAACTCGTCCAGCGCTTGTCGTTCGGCATCTGTTAGCTCAACTGATGGAGGTTTGGGGCCACGCATCGGCTACTCCTTTTCCGTGCCGCGGGGTGAATCGCCATGCTAGTGGCCCCCAATTATATCATAGTTCTATTTGCGCCAAAATGTACTGGTGAGTTCAGGGTAGCTGCCGTGTGGAAAACCGCCTGCCCGGTGCCGATGCCAACCCCGTTGAGGTAGATGTGCACTGTGTCAGGCTCACCAGCGCGCCTGAGTAGGATGTGTAGGATGTTGGCGTCGAGATGGGCCTCGAGGATGCGCTCGCCGCGGATGTAGATGGTGTGACCGTGGGGTGGCGCACTCCTGGCGGACTTGTCTGGGCCAACGGCCCCAATTCTCCGTGCGGTAAGTCTGCTTCCATTTTACCACAATCTGCGACGTTCTGCGCACCGAGTTGACGGCGAATTGATCGCCTCCCCAACCTGTGGTAGAATGAGTACATAACGTAGCACTATGGCCTCGTCGTTGATTGCGGAGGATGGCGTGAGCGTGAAAGCCGGTCACTGAGCTGGGAGAGTCCTGGTGGGTGATCGGCTCTGTTTCGTTCACTCGGTGTCTGCCCATTCTCTGACTGGACCACGTGTACGGAGGAATCACTGTGGTAGCGGATGCCTCTCCGCAGACCATCGGAAGACGGTATGTCCTGCACGAGCAGCTGGGTGCAGGCGGTATGGGTGCTGTCTACCGAGCCACGGACCGACTGACAGGAGAGGCAGTAGCTCTCAAGCGAGTGACTACGCCGGCAGAGCAGCTCACCTTCGCCTCCCGCGGTGAGAAGACGGACCCCCCTCTAGCACTGGCTCAAGAGTTCAGAACCCTGGCCTCGCTCCACCACCCGAACGTCATCCGCGTGCTGGACTACGGCTTCGATGAGCAGCGTTGCCCCTTCTTCACGATGACCTTGCTCGAGAACGCACAGACGCTGGTGGGTGCAGGCCAAGCCCAGGACGTCGCAACACGGGTGGATCTCCTGGTGCAGACCCTGCAGGCGCTGGCTTACCTTCATCGACGAAACACCCTACACCGCGATCTCAAGCCTGGGAACGTGCTGGTCGTCGATGGGCACGTTCAGGTGCTGGACTTTGGGGTCTCGGTGACCACCTCGCGGACGATGCAGTACCTCACCCAAACGATGACGGGCACGTTGGCCTACCTCGCGCCCGAGCTCTTTCAGGGCGCACCAGTGACCAGAGCGTCCGACCTCTATGCCGTGGGCGTCATGGCCTACGAGCTCCTTGCTGGCCGATACCCGTACAACGACGCCAATATGGCTGTCCTCATAACCGATATCCTCACCAAGGCCGTCGAGGTGCATTCGATCGGTTTGGGCGGCGAGCTAGCAGAAGTGCTAGGACGACTGCTGGCCAAGAGCGCAGAGGAGCGGTACGACGATGCAGGAGACGTGATCCGGGACCTGTGCGCGGCGACCGGCTGCTCTCTCCCTCGGGAGACAATCGAGATCCGAGAGAGCTACCTGCAGGCGGCCAGATTCGTTGGGCGGGAGGCAGAACTGAGGCAGCTCTCACAGGCCTTGGACTTTGCCCTAGAGGGGCGGGGCAGCGCCTGGCTGCTGGGAGGAGAAAGCGGAGTAGGCAAGTCGCGCCTGTGCGACGAGTTGCGTACGCTGGCATTGGTTGGGGGAGCGACGGTGCTGCGTGGGCAGGCGGTGAGCGTGAGCGGGAACCCGTATCACTTGTGGCGGGACGCGCTGCGCTGGTTGACACTGACGTCCGATTTGGAGCTAGAAGAGACGAGCGTGCTCAAGCCCCTCGCGCCAGACATCGCCGACCTGGTGGGACACGACGTTCCCGACGCACCACCCCTCGACCCACAGGCGGCGCAGGCTCGACTGCACTGGGTCGTGGCCAAGGCATTCGGTCGTCAGGACCGACCCGTCGTGGTCATCTTGGAGGACTTGCAGTGGGCAGGGAGCGAGAGCCTGGCTCTTCTAGAGCATTTGACGCGAGGCATCGCCGACCTGTCGCTAATGCTGGTTGGCAACTATCGCGATGACGAAAGCCCTCACCTCCCCAAAGCTCTGCCTGGGATGCACGTCCTCAGACTGGAGCGCTTGTCCACAGAGCATGTTGCCGAGCTGAGTGCGTCGATGATGGGCTCAGCCGGCCATCAGGAGCAGGTGGTTGGTCTGCTGCAGCGAGAGAGCGAGGGCAACCCCTTCTTCCTGGTCGAGATAGCACGCGCTCTGGCCGAGGAAGCGGGCCGACTGGAGGACATAGGCTACATACCTTTGCCGGACAAGGTATTCGCTGGTGGCGTGCTTGACGTCATCAGGCGTCGCATCAGCCGGGTACCGATGGAGGCCCGTCCGCCACTCCTGTTGGCGGCGGTCGCCGGGCGCGAGCTAGACCTGGAGGTGTTGGGGACGCTCGTCCCCGAACTAGACGTGTCGCGCTGGCTGACCATCTGCGCCGACGTCGCCGTATTGGAAGTAGCTGGGGGACAGTGGCGCTTCTCCCACCACAGGCTGCGCGATGGGGTTGTGGACGCGCTCCCTGAGAGCGAGCAGCGGGAACTGCATCGGCAGGTAGCCCTTGCGATTGAGAAGGTCTATCCCGAGGCAGAGGAACAGATCGTCGCCCTGGCCTATCACTGGGAAGAGGCGGGCAACCTGCAGAAAGGCATGGCCTACCTGCTGCGCGCAGGCGATCAGGCTCGCGCTGCGTATGCCAACGAGGAAGCCGTGGGATACTATCGGCGGGCGCTCCAAGGTGCAGAGTGCCTGCCTCCGTCCGAGACACTGGCCCAACAGCAGGCAGCCTACGAATCGTCTGCCGAGGTACTCTCCCTGCTGGGGCGCTACGACGAGGCGATTGAGCACTATGCCTCGGCCAGGGCGTTGACCGAGGTACAGAGCGCATCCTCTGATCGGGATCGCCACCTGGCAGACCTGTGTCGTAGGGTCGCTGACGTGTACGAGAAACGCTCCGAGTACGACGCTGCACTCCACTGGCTGGAGCGCGGGCTGAGCTACCTGGAAGACGGCGCGCCGTCCCTGGAGATGGCACGCATTCACCTCCTGTGGGCGGGGATCTGCCATCGCCTGGGCGATAACGAGCAAGCGATCACCCGATGCCGCCAGTGCCTGGACATCGCCTTGCAGGTCAGAACGCGCGAGGGACAGCGGACCGTGGCCCGAGCCTACTATGTCTTGGGCCTGATCCATTGGCGGCGTGGGGACCTGGCACAGGCGATGCAGTCGTGCCGAGACAGCGTGGGAGCTTACCAGGAGATCGGGGACAGCGCGGGGCTGGCACGCGCCGCTTCCAACCTAGCAAGCGTGACCTTTGCGCAGGGGAACTGGTCCCAGGCGGTCGAACACCTCCTGTATGCCCTGCGCATGGCGCACACGGTGGGGGACGTCTACTTGCAGGCCCTGGCAACGCTGAACCTGGGAGATATGTACCTGCACCAGGGGAATCTCGATCAGGCATCTGTGTACAACGGGCAGAGCTTGGAGATGTGGGAGCGACTGGGCTCGACGACGCCGATCGCCCTGCTGCACAACAACATGGCCATGGTCGCCCTGCGGCGTGGGAGAGCAGACGAGGCGTTGTCTCTCCTCCAAGAGAGCCTGAGACTGTTCGCCCGGGTCGGATCCAGCGATACTCAGCCCGAGGTTCACCGGAACCTGGCCGAGGCGCACCTGAGTCGAGGGGAGATCGGTGAAGCACTGCGCGCGGCAGAGCGTTCGGTGAGCATGGCCAGGGAACGTGCCATGTCCGTGGAGGAAGGGCAGGCCCTGCACGTGCTGGGCGAGATCCACATGGCGCAGGGGGAACTTGCCCTCGCAGGGGAAGCGCTGCGACAGAGCGTGCACTTGTTGGCCGACGCGGGCAGCGAGTACGAAACCGCGGGAACGAGGCTCTCCCTCGCCCGCCTGGCAGCCAGGGAGGGGTCGACGGCCAAAGCCCGGATGCATCTGCGCCAGGCCATCGAGGTCTTTCGGAGGCTTGGCGCCCGCATCGACCTGGCCCAGGCTAGCTCCGTAGAAGCTCAGTTGGGACACGAACCGCAGGCCCTCTAGCGAGGACGCCCCAGGGTAGGCCGCTGGTCTGAATGCCAGGGGAGAAGCCCCAGACCCACTGTGAGTCGGTCCTCGTATCCTGCACATACGCGCCTGGGCCTGGTTG
>JADHXD010000142.1 GCA_016783145.1 Anaerolineae bacterium | reverse complement strand
CTCTCGCTTCCCTTTGCCGAGCCGTCCAAGGTCTCTATCTCACCTGGCCAGGCAGCCAGGCCATCCTGGACCACGGCCGTCTCGGCCAGGGTTGCCAGGGCGGCGTCCAGCGCGTCGCCCTCCCGGCCATAGGCCTGCAGCGCGTTGATGGCCAGTGCCAGCGCGTAGGGATCCTGGGCCTTGTCCAGATATCGCTCCAGGTGCTCTACGGCCGACTCGACTCCAGGCAGGTGGCCATACCCAGCATCGATCAGCGCCCAGGTGATGTGGGCAGTGAGCGGCAGCTCGGCGCGCGGGAGCGCGGCCCACGCAGCGGGAATCGTCTCCAGTTGCCAGGTGCCCTCCGGCGACTGTTGGGCCAGCAACCACAGTGCCGTGCGGTCGAGCAGGCGCTGATCCACCGGATACAGGTCAGCAAGGCCGCTCAGGCAGCGCAGCACGTGGGCGGAAAGGGTTAGGTCGGGTGCTCCCGCGCCAAAGGCCGAGAACCCACCCTCGGCGGTCTCAAAAGCCAGGATGCGCTGGTAGTGCCGGGCGGCTGAGCGCTCGAGCTGGGCCTGCGTCTCATCCGTCCACTGGCCGGCCTGGCGCAGGTATCGGGCCAGCAGCGTGTCGGCCATCGCTCTGGCGGTGACCTCCTGGAGAGAGCCCCCGGAAAACCGCATCGCGCCCTCGAGACCCTCGGCAAGGACGCTCGATCGGTCTGGGTAGAGCTTGACCGTCACTCGGTCCGTGCCCTGGATCGCGCTCCAGGGCACGCGGAACCTGGTCCGTGTCTGGTCCTCGACCCACCAGCTATAGACGCGGGAAATGAGGTCTCCATCAGGCGACACAGCAACCGGGAAGGCAAGGGTGTCACTGAGTTCCGCCCCCCGAGCCACCAACTCAAGGACGTGGTCGCCCCATTCCTGGACCTGGATGGGCAGGTAGAGTGTGCCTACGTCGTTCGCGGGCACCGTGATCTCTTGCGCGCGCAGCCCCCGCGTGCGCACCCGGAACCACGATGACAGTGCTGCAGTGACCTGTACGGTCTGTGAGATAGGCCCCACGTTGTATACCGCGATCGGGAGATCCAGCTCGTCGCCCACGGTCAGCAGTGGGGGCAGATCGGGCTTGAACACGATGGACGCGGGTACCTCCAGCCGGGCCTGCCCCGCGCCTATTTCTCCGTCGGTCGTAGAGGCGACCGCCCATAGCTCCCACGCCTCAACCGGCTCGGGCAGCGAGACCGCAAAGGTCAGCCTGCCCTGGGGGTCGGTGACGGTTTCCGGGTCCCAGTAGAGTGTCTCTCTCAGTGGCTGGCGTGGGAGGGGCGGTTCGGGGAGAGGCGCGGCCTGAAGAGCCGGCAGTGGTGTGTCGAGCTGGATGGGTGCTGGGGTTGCCGTGGCCGCGTCGCGCGTGGATCTGGTGTCCTGCTCCTGGATGACCTGCGCCTTTTCGATACCCGTGCCTCCCAGCATCGTGCTGGCGATCGTGACCGTGAGCAAGGGGATCAGCGCAAAGGCGGCTGCTGCCGCGCTCCGCTCCCCCTGGCCCAACCACTGCCAGCCGAGCACATAGATCGCCAGCAGCGCAGCGCCAAGAGCCCCCAGTGCGGCGACGATCCGGGACGGATTTGTCTCACCCCCCTGGACGCCGGCGTACCCCATGCCTGCTGCCAGGATCAGCGATGCGATGACGGTCGCCAGCAGGAGTTGTGTCCATCCCTCTCTTCTCCCCAAGGCGCGGACGAGGAGGGCCAACAGCACCCCAAACCAGCTCATCGCCAAGACGATCACTGCCCCTGGGCCGAACAGCTCCCTGCCCAGATAAGTGAGCAAGAAGCTCCCGCCGACCGTCAGGGGGAGCACGATCGTGCCTGCCAGGCATCCCTGGCCCCAGGCGCGCATGGGAGTGTCCGATGTCTCTCGGCCCCGAGCGCGGGCCAGTACGATGATCCACAACAGGACAGGAATGCCGTTCAGTGCCCATATCAACCTTTCGGCCAGCAGCGTAAATGCACGCCGCCGTCTGCTGCGGGCGGCCTCTACGGTGTCGAATTGGCGGCGCACCGGATCGGGCATAGGACGCGGCCGGCTCACGATGCCTGCGTGCTGGGGCTGCAGGTCTGCGGGGGGAGCTGCCGCCTGGGCGGCGCAGTCCACGCGTTCGAGGGGGCCAGTCCCGGCCAGTGCCTCGCAGGCTGGTGGGCGGTACAGCGGAAGGGGGGGCGTGCCACGCTGAACCTGGACGGCAGCCACGCCCACCGCGCTTTGCCGGCGCACTCCCTGGGTGTCCGCCACACGCAGGGCGATGCGCGCCTCATCTCCCGACACGGTTTGCTCGCGGTCCGCCTGGACAGTCATCTCCAGACCTGGTGCGGATTCGATCGCCACGCGGCGTATGTCGCGGACCATCGTGCCATCGGGCTGGATGGTGTAGGCATGCAGCTCGAGGGCCTCCCCTCGACCCAGTGGGACCTCCAGATCGAAAGCAGCGTGCCCGTCCCCAACGGGGGCAGCAAGCACAGCAACGGCTTCGCCCCCCTGCATGACGTCGAGGTAGATGGCCTGACTCGCACCGGGGGCATACACGTCGATGTGCATCGCCTCGCCGGGATGATAGACCTCGCGGTCGGGACGGAGGAGCACGTGCACCGAGCCGGGTGCGACCGGCAGCTTGAAATCCCCGCGGCCCTGCTGCCCTGCCCTGTCTCGGGCGACGACCGTCAGTGTGACCGCACCTCCCGCGGGTGGGCGGTAGAGGTACTCTGCCCGCCCGGAGGCATCGGTCTGTACGGTCTGGGCTTTGTCTAGCCCGGGCATCTCCAGGGCCAACGTGCATTCGGCGGGCAGGCCGCCGGGGTAGGTCGTGTGGATCTCGATCACGTTGTCGATCCCCGGCTTGAGCGCGCTGCCCTCCGCTGCAGCCTCGATGAGCACCGGCTGCGGGGAGATGGGCAGCAGGATCTCGCCGGTCTCTGCCCCCCCGGTCTCATCCGTGACCCGCGCGATCAGGTGCAGGGCAAAGCGGTCGACTCCCTGATCCAGGTCGAACTCGAACGCGAACAGGCCGTCCTCGTCTGTGTTTCCCAGCGCACTCCACACGGGGTGCGTCTCGGACGGATAGGCCGCAGCCTGTATTTCAACCTGCGCGCCGGCGAGCGGCTTGCCAAACCAGTGTGTCGCTCGGACTGCTCCCGCCACGCGCTCTCCAGGTGGGTAGTACGGCCGCTCCATGGCTAGGCTCACCTGGAAACGAGGCCAGGCATAGGGTTCGACGGTGACCGTACGCTCGATGGTCTCTTCGCCCAGGGTAGCCAGGATGCGGTATGTCCCGGTATTCACGATGTCGGCCAACGCAAGGTCTGCGTGAGCGATGCCATAGTCCGAAGTGGCCCTCGCCGCTGTCCAGAGCTGGTTTCCCCGAGCATCGGTGACCGTAAAAGTAACTGGGTGCTCGGAGAGGGGCAGCGAGTCGCGCGCACCAAAGGCCTGCAGGCGCAGGTGAATCGTCTCCCCCGGACGGTAGGTCGACTTGTCCGTGACCAGGGTGAGCGCGGCCTCGCGGCGCACCGTCACCGGGCGGACGACGCGCTGCGCGCCTGTGGGGCTGGCCGTGTCCACGACGAGCGCCCCTTCGGCCGGGGCATCCTGTGGCACCTGAAAGGTCACCTCAGCCGTGCCGCGTTCGTCCGTCTGTCCGGCATACAGGGGCTGGCCCCCGTCCGGGTGGTCACGCGGGGCGAGAGAGACGCGCACCGCGACGCCGGGGATCGGCTGCTCGCTCCGTGGATCGTAGACGATGACCCGCACTGCCCCCTGCGTCCTGGGCGTGAACGTCGTTGGGCCAAGCACCGTTGTCTCCTGCATGTCGGGCGGTTCTGGTGTGTAGGGGGGCAGGGGGGGATCGGGCAGCGATGCCGCCTGGCGAAGGGGGAGGACGAGCCACACAGCGGCGAGCAAGACCGCTACCTGCACGAACACAAAGCGGAGGCCCCAAAGGGTTCTTCGGATGCGCGGCCACGATGCCGGTTTCAGTTCAGACGATGTGTCAGAAGACATAGGCGATCATCTCTGAGGGCATGCATATCGGGACAACGTTCTGGGGAAGAGCGTGAGGCAGGCCACTACTCGTCGGTGGCAAGGTGAAAGCTGCCTTCCCGGTGAATGGGCACCGTGTCCCACACATCCACCTGGGCACAGAAACGTACGTCTTCCGCATAGCCCAATTGCACCAACCTGGCGGCAGACCGGGAACCCAGGAAAACGTCCAGGCTGTCTGTCTCTTTGACGATGGGAAGCGGCGCAGTCCGCAGAGCGCCCAGGGCAGCCAGCCGTCTGGCGATGACCCGCTGACTGAACGTGTCCTCCGCAGCCGGATCACCGTCCAGGCCCGCCGCGACCAGGGCGATGTCGCGCCCGTGCCTCCGTGCCAACCTGAAAGCCGTCCGCGCGACCGCGCTGGCGTTGACGGTAGAGCCGACCAGCAGTGCCGCCGCACCACCCTGAGCGGCATCGATGCATCGCGTCCCGTTGGAGGTGGTCAGCACCAGGGCCAGACCAGCGATTTCGTGCCGATGTGCCCAGATCTGGGTAGGTGAGTTGCCATAGTGGAACTGGGGCAGTCTCGCCCCACCCCGTTCGCCGGCGACTCGATAGCCAGGGTCGGACAGGTAGGCGCTTGCTTCCTCGACCGTCAGGACGGGGATGACCCTCTCCGCACCCGATCGGAGCGCGGCGGCGATCGTCGTACTTGCGCGCAGGGCGTCGATGATCACCACCACGTCGCCCCGTGCAGCGCCGCGCTCGGCACCTGGCCTGCCCAGTTCAGTCCGCACGTGGAGGGACAGCGCGCCGCCTTTCTCTCTCACCCGGCGATCACCTTGACCCAGACCTGGCGAGTTCGCGGGCCGTCGAATTCAGCCAGGTAGAGGCCCTGCCACGTGCCCAGCCGGAGCTGTCCGCCGATCACCAGGATGGTGTGAGACGACCCCACCAGGCTGGCCTTGATGTGCGCGGCCGAGTTCCCCTCGGCGTGATCGTACTGATCGTGCCAGGGCACGATCTTGGCCAACGAACGGAGGATGTCGGACCCCACAGTGGGATCGGCATTTTCGTTGATGGTCAGCCCCGCAGTGGTGTGGGGGACAAAGACGGTGCAGATCCCTTCGCGCATACCGCACTGGGTCACGAGCCGCTGCACTTGCGCGGTGATGTCCACCAGGCAGTCGCGTTCGGACGTGCGTACACTCAATCGCTCAAACATAGATCCTCTATCAGCAGAACCGCGCCATCCGCCTATTGCCGGGCGCCGTGGTAGGCGGATGGGAAAGGCTCGCCAATGCGGACGATCTTGTCGCGGCCCTGGGCGATTTGCTTGGTGGCGTTCACTGTGTCGAGCACAAGTGGGGCATGCTCGACGATCCAGCGATAGTCGTAGACGCGGTGACCGGAGAGAACGATCACCACGTCCTGTTCTGCCAGCAGCTCTGGGGTGAGTTCCTGAGATTCAAAGGCGATCTTTTGCCGGTGAAACACATCCTGCCCCACGCTAAAGTGGGGCACGTAGGGGTCATTGTACGCAACCCGGGCCCCGGCGTTCAGCATCAGCTCGATGACGCGCTCGGCAGGTGAGTTGCGCGCATCGTCGATGTCTCGCTTAAAGGCCACGCCCAGGACAAGCGCCCGCGCTCCGTTCAGCGTCTTGCCTCGGGCTCCCAGGGCCTGCCCCAGGCGTTCCACGACGTGATAGGGCATGGACTGGTTGACCTCGGCTGCCAGCTCGATGAATTTGGTGTAAAAGTCAAACTCGCGCGCTTTCCAACTCAGGTAGTAGGGATCGACGGGAATGCAGTGCCCTCCCACGCCGGGGCCGGGGTAGAAGGGCATAAAGCCAAAGGGCTTGGTCGAAGCGGCCTCAACGACCTCCCAAATGTCGATCCCCATGCGCTCGGAGAGCAGGGCCAGCTCGTTGACCAGGGCAATGTTGACGCTGCGGAAGATGTTCTCCAACAGCTTGGTCATCTCGGCGGCGCGCGGGGTCGAGACGATGTGGATCTTGGGCGTCAGGCGCTCCAACAGGCTCGCCGCCAGTTGAGCACAGAGTGGGGTCAGCCCACCCACCACCTTGGGCGTGTTCTCGGCGGTGTAGGTCTTGTTTCCGGGGTCGATTCGCTCGGGCGAAAAGGCCAGGCAAAAGTCCCTGCCCGCCTTGAGACCCGTGGCCTCGAGGATGGGCTGCACGACCTCCTCGGTCGTGCCAGGAAAAGTCGTGCTCTGCAGCACGACCAACTGGCCCTTCCTGAGGCGGGGCGCGATTCCCTCGGCTGCCGAGTGGATAAAGGCCAGATCCGGCGCTTTCATCGCGTCGAAAGGGGTGGGCACGCAGATGAAAATGATGTCCACCTCGCGTAGCGTCTCATAGTCGGTGGTTGGGTGAAGGCTGCCAGAGGCCACCAATGCCGCCACGGCCTCGCTCTCTACGTCCTGGATGTAGCTCTGTCCCTCGGCCAAAGAGGCGACCTTGCGCTCGTCGATATCCAGACCCACTACCTTGTAGCCACGACGCGCAAATCCCACTGCCAGGGGCAGTCCCACGTAGCCCAAGCCGATGACACACACGCGCGCGCTGCCGTCGTCGATCTTGTCCTGCAGATGCAGGCAGTCCTCGCATGCGAGTTTCTCTTTGTCGTCTGGCACTGCTCTCCTCCGTGCGATCGTACGCGGGTCCTCTCGAGGTCAGAGAGGGGCATGAGGACTTGCGGGACCCGCTTTGCTAAACCAGGTTCACCTTCTGATCGGTCAGCTTGGCCGTGGCGATCCGGGCCTTGCGCTCCACGTCGATGCTATACGGGCACTCGACCCGTGCGGCGGCGGCGATCAGCTCTCCGGCATCATAGCCCGCAGCAGCGAACAGGCCTGCCGCGCGCTCGCGCCCTCCAAACCAGTGGGCCAGGCGCACTCGCAGGGCATAGTCCGCGGGATCGTGAGTGAGATAGTCGATCATCTGGCGATCGAACACGCCCTCCAACCTGAACGCCTCCATCAACGCGCTCGGGCACTCGCCGCACTGGCGACAGACGTATCGTCCGAGGTCAACCGCGTCGCGGTGGATCTCCTGGCGCATCGCCTCGTCTGCGGGCCCTTTGCGCACTGCTGCCGCGACCTCGTTCACTTGCTCGACGCTGTTGGTGCCGCAGATGATCACTTCTGCCCCCGCGCCGAGGCTGTAGCGGACTGCGGCTTCCACGGAGCGGTAGAGATACCCATCGGCCAGCGGTTTCATCGCCGTCACGCCGATGCCCCTTCGGCGGGCCTCAGGGATGATCTCGTCCGGGATGATCGGGAAGTTGAGGTTGTCGAGGTAGTTGCACCAGATCAGGATCATCGACAGGGGGAGACGATCGAACGCTTCCAGGTATACGGGAGGCCAGTGCGAACTCATCGCCAGGCCGCCGATCAGCCCCTCATCGACCGCTTTCTGCAGGCCCTCCAGCGCCCCGCCCTTGGCAGTGATCGTGTCGAGCTCGCCCTCGCCGATGCCGTGGAACAGGCAGAACTCGACGTGATCTGTCCTGAGCGCCTGCAGGGACTGCTCCAGCTCGCGCCGCGCGTCCTCTGCTGTCTTGGCTCCGGTCTTGGTGCACAAGACCACCTGATCGCGCCGCCCTTCCAACGCCCGGCCGATCTTTTCCTCAGAGGCTCCTCTGCCGTAGGAGCGCGCGGTCTCGATGTAGTTTCCGCCGTTCGCCAGGTAGGCATCGATCACCTGTTCGACGATCTCGGAACTGATCTCGACCTGGTGGAATCCCCCCAATCCGTATCGCGTGATCTGCCGGCCTGTCCGCCCAAGCGCGATCTTGGGCAGTGTGCGGGTATTGGATGCAGCCATTCTATCCTCCTTATGGAGCGCCATTTGGTCAGGACATCCGTGCAGTATACGCCTTTGGCTGGTTTTGTCAAGCATCAGGTCCGGGAGGGCGTATTTCACTTCTGGGGCGGGTTCTGTGGCAGAGACTTCCGAAGTCTTGAACTTTCGTGTGAAACAGCGTACTGCACCGAGGATTGTCACTTTGAGGGCTTGTACTTGCTGTCTCAGACTTCGGAAGTCTGGTTGCCCCCAAACAGAAACGTACCCGTCCGGGATTGGGTGATGAACTGGGCAAGCACCGACCTTGTGTCGCAGGCCGGACAAGCGAGCCGCTTGTCCTACTGGGGGGCACAAGCGAGCCGCTTGTGCTACTGGTAGGGCCGCGAGCGAGCCGTCGAAGATCCTCGAAGGGGGCTTGCCCTGTCCCGTCGGGGCCAGGACGGGGTGCTACTGTGGAGCGCGGAAATGCGCTCCTATCAAAACGTCTCGCTTGGTTCCGTTAGGTCGTGCGGAAAAGCGCCGCTGCCTGGTAGACCAGCACGCTGACCGCCTCTCCCTCCCGCTGCAAACAGCCTTCGACCAGCAGCAGCGGTGCGTTGCGCAGCACATCTCGGTATCGCTCGTAGACGTTGGGCCGTACGATCAGGTTGATCAACCCTTCTTCGTCCTCCAGCGTGAAAAAGACGTGCCCCTTGGCCGATGGCGGTCGCTGGCGGACGATGACCAGCCCTGCCACCCGAACGTTTTCCCCAGCACGTCGCGACGCGAGTGCTCCGCTGCTCAATATCCCTTTGGCGCGCAGTCTTTCCCGGTAGACGCTCATCAGGTGTTCGCCAGGTGCCAACCCCAGCAGCTCATACTCCCACAACATCCGCTCCACCTGGCCCAAAGAAGGCAGTTCTACGGATTCCACGAGCACTTCCAGGTCCAGCTCTTCTTCCCGGTACGCCAACCCACCAAGCGTCCAGAGCAGATCCCGTCGCGCGTGACCCAGGCTGTCCGCCGCCCCCGCCCGGATCAGGTTCTCGACGAGCGGCCTGGGGAGACGCGCGCGCCGGCAAAAGTCGTGCAGGTCTCGAAAAGCGAGCTTTCCCCGCCGTTCGACGATCCGTTCTTGCCATGTCTCGCCCAAGCCGTGTACATAGCGCAGTCCCAGGCGGACGGCGGTGGACGTGCCGTGGGGTTCCAATGAGCAGGTCTCCTGGCTGCGATTGATGTCTGGGTGCAGGACCGGTACGCCGTGACGTTGGGCGTCGCCGATCAATACGTCCGGTCCATAGAATCCCATCGGCTGATGGTTGAGCAGGGCGCAGTAGAACGCGGCAGGATGATGGGCCTTGAGATAGAGGGTCTGGTAAGCCACGAGGGCAAAGGCGGCGGCGTGAGATTTGCAGAACCCGTACCCGGAAAAGGCGGCTAACTGCCCGTAGACCTCATCTGCGACCATGTCCTGCATTCCGTTGGCCCGTGCGCCGGCGAGAAAACGTTCGCGTAGGGCGGCCATCGCTTCCTGCGAGCGGCTGCGGCTCATCGCCCGGCGCAGTTGATCGGCTTCGCCGGGCGTAAAGCCCGCGATGGCCTGGGCGACGCGGATGACCTGCTCTTGAAAGATCATCACCCCGAGCGTCTCATCGAGGATGGGCTTCAAAGCCGGGTGCAGGTAGTGAACCGGCTCCAACCCATGCCGCCGTTTCAGGTAGGGATGGACCATATTCCCCTGGATCGGGCCCGGGCGCACCAGCGCCACCTCGACGATCAGGTCCTCAAAACACGTGGGCCGCATCCTGGGGAGCATTTGTGCCTGGGCGCGGCTTTCTACCTGGAAACAGCCGACCGTGTCTGCCCGCTGCAGCATCTCATAGACCGCCGGGTCGTCCAGGGGCAGCCGGTCCAGATCCAGGTCGATCTGCTCGCCCTCCTCGATGTGAGCCCGCGCTTCCTCGACCATGCCCAGAGTGCGCAGGGAGAGAAGGTCGATCTTTATCAGGCCGGCGTCCTCTACGCTGTCCTTGTCCCACTGCACGACGACCCGTCCCGGCATCGTCGCTCGCTCCAACGGCACGACCTCGATCAGAAGGGCAGCGGTGATCAACATGCCTCCCACGTGGATCGAAAGGTGGCGAGGAATGCCCTCCATATCGCGCAGTACCTCTGCCAGTACGGTCCACGGAAGATCGCCTTCAGCCGAGGCCTGGGCTTCTGCCAGCGCACTTTCGATCTCGTCGGCAGCCGCTGCGGTAGAGCGGGTGTCGAGCGCCTTGGCCGCGCGGTCGATCGCGTCGGGCGGAAAGGCGAGGACCTTGGCGGCGTCGCGCAGTGCAGAGCGGGCGCGAAAAGTGACCACGTTGCAGACCATGCCCACGTGCGCTTCGCCATAGCGTTCATAGACGTATTGGATGACCTCCTCTCGACGGTCAGCGGCAAAGTCGACGTCGATGTCGGGCGTCGTGCGCATGTCCTCACTGAGGAACCGCTCAAAGAGCAGGTTATGGCGCAGCGGATCGACGGGGGTGATGTCCAGCAGATAAGCGACCAGCGAGTTCGCCGCCGATCCTCGTCCCTGGCAGCGGATCCCCTGGCTGCGGGCAAAGCGGACGATATCCCAGACAACGAGAAAGTAACCGGTGAGCCCCACCCGCTCGATGACCGCCAGTTCGTGATCGAGCTGTTCTTGAGCGCGCCCGGTGAGCGGAGCCATCTTCTGGCGGAGGCCCGCTTCGCAAAGAACGCGCAGATAGCTTTCCTGGCTGTGCTCGCGTGGCACGGGAAAGGTGGGCAATCGCTGTGCGGAAAAGTCGAGGTCGACCTCACATCGCTCGGCGATCCGCGTGGTATTGCGCAGCGCCTGGGGAAGGTGGGCAAAGAGGGCTGCCATCTCTTGTGGAGACTTGATCGCGCGCTCCGAATTGGGGTACAGCAGCCCGCTCGACAGCGCCTCTGGCAGGGTAGCGTGATGGCGAATGCAGGTCAGGATGTCGTGCAGGCGTTGGTCCGATCGACAGGCATAGTGGACGTCGTTCGTGGCGACGACCTCAACGTCCACGCGGTGTGCCAGTTCGACCAGCGACGCGTTCAGACGGGTGTCCGCGTGCACATAGTGCCGTTGGATCTCGATCCACAGGCGCTGAGCGTAGACCTCTCGGAGCTGTCCAGCCGTCTGCTGGGCGCTTTTGTCGTCCTTGGCGAGCAACGCTCGGGCGATGGCTCCACGCCGGCATCCGGAAAGGCAGATCAGCCCCTCGGCGTGCTCGGCCAGCGTTTCCATCGTCAGCTTGGGATGTCCCTTACCTCCCGCCAACTGCCCCATGCTGATCGACCGGCACAGGTTGGCATAGCCCTTTTTCGTCTCTGCCAGCAGGGTCAGATGGCTGCCGTCCTCGAGGGTGACTTCGGCACCGATGATCGGCTTGATGCCGCGTTCCTTGGCTGCTCGCCAAAAGCGTACCGCGCCGTACAGGCCGTCGTGATCGGTGAGGGCCAGCGCTCGATAGCCCAGTGCTGCCGCGCGGTCAGCGAGCGCTTCGGGCGAAGAGGCGCCATCACGCATAGAAAAGGAACTGTGGCAATGTAATTCGACGTATTCAGCGATCGCGGACACCTCTAATCATAGAGCCTGGACAGAAACCAAGCCTCGGAGAGCAGGTCGCGATAGATCAGGCACAGGTAGCCACTTTTTGTGGCTACTTTCAGGTACTCTCGGTAGACGACCTCACCTGGTTCCCACCACCGGGTGTGCACCCGCCAGCGATTGCACACTTCTTCGATCTTGTGGGGCGTGCCCCGCCAGGTAAACCCCTCTGGCGAGCCTGCATCCCCCCATACCTGTATGGCTTCTCCTTCAGGCCACAGCCGGGTCACGGTCCTTCTCCATCATCCCACCCGATGCGCCATTCGGGCAGAGGGGCATTGGGCTTGAGCACAGCCGCCCTGCGCAGCCGGTTCGGACCAAAGCGGGCGGCAAGGTAGTGCTGCACCTGCTGCAGCTTGCGCTCGCGCTCATTGTCTGCAGGAAAGAGGGTCAACTGCTCCACGACGGCGTCCTGGATCTGTTCCAAGACGACTGCCAGCGTGGTTGCTGGCGCGGACCAGTGCATCTTTACGAGCAGTTGTTCCAGGGCCTGTGTGACCAGGTTTTCTTCTGCTGTGGGGTAGAGAAAGGTGCGGGTTCTCTCCTGGGTACTGCCGTCCTCAAAGCGCACAGTCAGGCGCGCTTGCCCACAGGCCCGCAAGTTTCCGCGCAGCTCTGCCAGTATCGGCCTCACCAGGCGCTCCAGGGCAGAGGCAAGCTGCTCTCGGTCGGACAGCGAATCTTCGAACTCGCGCTCGGCCTGCAGGCGCGGTGCTTGCCAACGAGAGATGACTGGGCGTTCATCTTTGCCCTGGGCACAGCGATGGGCCAGCTTGCCTGCGCGTCCGAACTGCTGCCACACCGCTGCCGGCGGTAAGGCAGCATACTGCCCCAATGTGCGTAACCCGAGGAACCTCAACCGCTGCAGGGTATCGCCCCCCAGGGGGAGCAGCGTCACCGGCAGCGGGTTGAGAAAGTTCTGCTCGCGCGGTGCAGAGATGGCCAAGAGATGGCCTGGTTGTGTACGCCGGGCAGCGGCCTGAGCGGTGAACTTGCACCGATCCCAGCCAAGCGCTGGTTGAAGGGCATCCCCCAACTCGCCGCGGATCGCGCGTCCGATCTCCCGGCAGAGGGCAATGGCGTCCGGATGGGTGCGAGCCAGGTTCCCCAGATCGACGTAGGCCTCGCCCCATCCGTAGGGCTCGACCTTGGGTCCGGTGCGTTCCAACACTTGGAGCAGCGCCTCAAACGTTTGCCTGCAGCGGGGTACGTCGGCGTCCAGCAGGTGGGCTTGCGGACAGCGAACCTGCGCCGCGCGCGCTGTCAGGCCGGCGGTGATGCCAAAGGACTCGGCTTCGGCGGAAGCCGAAAACACCCTGCCTTCGGGATCGATGAGGACGAGTGCCCGGTCGCGCAGGTCCGGGCGGCATCGCCGTGCCAGGGCAGCGGGAAAGTGAGGGATGGCGCAGTACAAGATGGACATGCCAGA
>JADHXD010000141.1 GCA_016783145.1 Anaerolineae bacterium | reverse complement strand
GGACATCGAAGTGGTGTTTACCGGGCTCAAGCCGGGAGAAAAACTGGTCGAAGAGCTGGTGGTCAGCGGCGAGGAGTGTGTCTCCACACGATATGACAAGGTGCTCGTCTCGCGCAGGGCCAGCGAAAGCCTGGACTGCCCGGTCGAGGTGGAGCAAGCGGTCATAGGACTGGGTGACCTGGCACGAGCGGGAAACTCGGACGGTGTGCTCGCCAAATTGCGCGAGATCGTGCCTTCTTATGCTCCTGCGGGAGACCACAGCACGGGCGGGATGCCAGCGTGAGGGCGGCTGGCATACAGGCAGCGTCTGCTACCCGAGCCCTTGGGGTGCTGCCCCTGACCGTCACGCGACTTGAGGGGTGAAGATGTGCGTTAGGCCGAGATCGTGGGTTGCCTGGATCGCTGACCAGGAGATCTGGCTCCTGATCGCGGGCGTGTCGCTGGTCATGTTCACCTCTCGGTGGGCGACGTGGGGACTGGGCACCCTGGCCGTGGCGTGGTTCCTGCGCTGGCTGGGCAGGGGGAGCCCAACGGTGCGCACGGCACTCGATGGGCCGGCCATCCTGCTTCTGGTGACGATCCCGGTCACGCTGGCAGTGACGAGCGACCGCCGGACCACGTTCACCGCCGTGAGCCGACTGCTGGCCGGACTGGCACTGTGCTACGGCTTGGCCAACTGGGCCCGTGAGCGGTCGCATTTTCCCGTTCTGACCCTGGGACTGGCTGCCGCCGGCATTGGACTGGCCCTTTTTGCCACCGTGAGCGTGATCTGGCCGGTGGGGTCCAAGCTGCCGATCATCCCCAGGGCCTTCTACTCCAAGATGACGATCCTGGTCAGTGACACGATCAACGCCAACATGATGGCCGGCGCGTTGATGATGATCTTGCCCTTTGTGGTGTCCATGACGTTCTTTGGCGACAAGCTGTCCTCTGCCTCTGGTGCCGTGCCAGCCTCTGCGGCCCGCCTGCTGGACAGCCGTTGGGTCCGCCGGCTGTGGTTTGGGACCTCGGCGTTGCTTGTTGGGACACTGCTGGTCCTGACCAAGTCCCGAGGGGGGTGGATCGCCGGAGGCGTGTCGCTGTTCGTCCTCCTGGCCGGTCGTTGGCCGCGTATGCTGTGGCTCATCCCCGCCGTCTTGCTAGCCTTTGGCCTGCTGCTGTGGCGCGGCGAGGCATCTGGCCTCCTGGATGCGGTCGTCTTTGCCGGCTCAAGTCCTGTCGATGATCCTGGCAGCATTCCCCCCGGCTGGTCAGGCCGACCGGAGATCTGGAGCCGGGCGATCTATATGATCCAGGACTTTCCGCTCACGGGCATCGGGGCCGGGACCTTTGCCTCTGTGGCCGATGTGCTCTATCCCTTTCTCTCATTCCGGCCTCACCTGGAGGTGACCCACGCCCACAACCTGTTCTTGCAGATCGCGGTGGATCTGGGTCTGCCGGGCCTGGTTGCCTACCTGGCAATCTTGCTCCTGTCTCTCTGGGGTGCCGTTTCCAACGCGCGCTTTTACCGGCGGACGGGCCAGTACGGTCAGGCTGCCCTGGCCTGGGCTGGATTGTCCAGCCTGGCGGGAATGCTGGTCCACGGTACGGTGGACGCCACGACCTGGATCGTGGGGCGTGGGTCGTTCCTGCCCTGGGTCGTAGTCGGCACGATCGTGGCCCAGAGCGGCATTCGGGCCGCAGATGGATGCGAGCAGACGAACAGCGCGGGACGAGACACGCCATGATCGACGTGTGGAATGTTCTGGCCAACGGTCTGTGGATCCTCGGCCTGGCGATTCTGTTGGCAACCGCCAGTTGGGCTCACTGGATCGCTGGCCTTTGTGGAACACGACTGCGCACGGTGCTGGGGAGGCCTCCGACCTGGCGGACGCTGAGCCTGGGGATCCTCGTCTTTTGCGCAGGGATGGCGGGGACAGGTCGCACGTGGTGGGAACGCGCTGTCTGGGTGGTGTTGGCAGCTATGTGGGTTGTGCAGGACTGGCTATCCTGACATGCGCGCCCTGGACCGTTGGCCGACTTAGGGTACAACGCGGGCAGCCCTGGGCACGTTAGTAGGGCGAGGGAGGTGTGATGAAGTACGTGCTGCAGAACCACGTCGCCGAATGGACCTATGTCTCAGGACGACCGTATCGAGATCCTTTTGACGAGGTCGTGCTGGATGTACGGTTTGTCGATCCCACGGGGCAAGAGCAGGTCGTTCCTGCGTTCTGGGCCGGCGAACAGACCTGGCGGGTCCGGTATGCATCCTCGCAGATCGGCGTCCACCGATTCTGCACGCTCTGCTCGGACCCACGCAATCCCGATCTTCACGGACGCGAGGGCGTATTCCAGGTCACTCCATACGCAGGGAGAGATCTCTTGCTGCGGCGCGGCCGGTTGCGCGTCGCCGAAGGCCGACGACACCTGGAGTATGCCGATGGCACGCCCTTTTTCTGGCTGGGTGATACGTGGTGGATGGGGCTCTGCCGGCGGCTGGCGTGGCCCTGGGGTTTCCAGGAGCTGACGGCAGATCGGGTGAGCAAGGGGTTCACCGTCGTCCAGATCGTTGCTGGCCTGTACCCGGATATGGAACCCTTTGACGCGCGCGGCGCCAACGAGGCCGGATTCCCCTGGGAGCTGGGCTTTGAGCGGATCAATCCCTCCTACTTTGATATGGCGGATCTACGGATCGCATACCTGATCCGCTCGGGCCTGGTACCCTGCATTGTGGGCTCCTGGGGCTACTACCTGGAGGTGGCGGGCATAGCTGTCCTCAAGAGACACTGGCGGCATCTGATCGCCCGCTATGGCGCCTATCCCGTCGTCTGGTGCGCGGCAGGCGAGGCCTTGATGGGATACTATCTGGCGCCCAAAGAGGAACGGAATGCTCCAGAACGCCTGAACCGACTGCGGGCCAGTTGGTCGGAGCTGGTTCGCCACATCCGAGCGGTGGACGTGTTCGGCAACCCGGTGACCATCCATCCGACCCGCTACGGCCACGATCAGGTGGATGACCCCTCGCTGCTGGACCTGGATATGCTCCAGACCGGCCACTCTGGCTACCCTACGTTGGCGACGACCGTGGATCTGCTGGCAGAGTCGCTGGCCCACGAGCCCAAGATGCCGGTCCTGGTGGGAGAAGTGAACTATGAGGGGATCGTAGAATCGAGCCGGGAGGAGATCCAGCGGTTCCATTTCTGGTCGTGCATGCTCTCCGGAGCCGCCGGGCACACATACGGAGCGAACGGCATCTGGCAGGTGAACCGACGTGACGCGCCATACGGTCCTTCGCCTCACGGTACCTCGTGGGGCAATACGCCCTGGGAGGAGGCCTATCATTTGCCGGGTTCTGCCCAACTTGGGCTGGGAAAGCGCCTTCTGGAGCGGTACCCCTGGTGGCAGTTCGAGCCTCACCCGGAGTGGATCGAGCCTCACCAGGGAGGCGGAGACCGCATGCTGCCATACGCGGCGGGCGTCGCAGAGAGCGTACGTGTGTGCTATATCCCGGCGCCTGCGATCTGGTCGGTCTGGGAGGGAAAGACCACCATCCAGGAACTGGAAGAGGATGTGACGTATCACGGGTTCTGGTTCGATCCCAAGACCGGGCAGGAGCACGACCTGGGCCTGGTGACAGGGAACGGGCGCGGCAGGTACGTGCTGCCCAAGCCGCCGATCTTTCAGGACTGGGTCCTCGTCCTCGAGAGGTAGAGGAGACGGTGAAAGGCTTTTCGCACTTAATCTCTGGCGTGGCGGCGGCGTCTTTTCTGCCGGGCGTTGTTGAGATGTCGGCGCAGGGCAGCTTTGTCCTGCTCTTGGCCGGGCTGGGCGGCATGATGCCCGATACACTTGATTTCCGGCTGGCCCGGTTCCTGGACACCCCTGCGGTGGAGATCGACCCAGACCCAGAAGCGCTCGATCCACAGGCGATGGCCGAGGAGGTGGCCCTGGCCATCGATCGTGCATACGCGACCGGAAAGCCGGTGATCGTTCAGCTTCACACGATCAGACTGGGCGCTGACCTCTGGCGGAGGTACAGCATCCAGTTCTGCAGTGAGGAGCGAACTGTGTGCGTATGCATCGGGCCGCTGACCTCGACATCGAGGGTACCCTATCCTGGCAGTGAGCCAGACCTGCCTGTTGGCCGCGCGCGCACATCGGCTGCCCTGCGCACGATCGAAGACCCCGAGACGCAGGTGGATGTCTTTAGCGGTCCGACGTTCGAGTTCAGGCGGTGCGAGGACGCCGTCGAGGTCGCATTCCTGCCCTGGCATCGTCGATGGAGTCACTCATTCGCCCTGACTGCACTCCTGGGTGGGCTCTTTGCGCTCGCCTTGGGGCCGGTATACGGCGTGGCCTATGCGCTGGGCTCTTCCGTGCATATCCTCGAGGATCAGTTGGGCCATATGGGAAGCAGCCTGTTCCATCCCTTCAGCCGGCGTCGAATCCCAGGACTCGGTCTCTTTCATTCTGGCGCTGTGTTGCCCAACCTGCTCACTGTGTGGGCCAGCGCCGTGCTTGTCTTGGTGAACATGGATCGCTTCTCCGGAAATCCGATGCTCGATCCGTGGAGAACGCTGCTCACCGCGCTGATCGTCCCGTGGGTGGCGATCTCGATTGTGTCTTGGTGGAGTAGGCGGCGACATGCCAGAGGCGAATGGTCCACCACAGATGATAGGTTGGCCGAGGTGGCTGCCGAAACAGAGGAAGCACCGGTCTGAAAGGCGAGGACAGACGCGCTGCCGGCGCTGCGCCGCCCGCACCCTCTGCATGTGCGGAGCGGCCTCACTGGGACTCGGGATGGTCCTGATTCTGTGCCTGGCGGTGAAGCCTGACTTGAGCATGGCGGTGGTGCTCTCGACCTTTCGGGTGGGCAGCGATCCACTGGATGTTGTGATCAGCGAGGTCGCGTGGATGGGCACCGCGCACAGCGCATACGACGAGTGGATAGAGCTGCGCAACAACACCAGCGAGCCGGTCTCCCTGGAGGACTGGCGGCTGACTGACGGCGACGACCTCGATATCGCGCTGGAGGGCGTGATCCCTGCGCAGGGCTGTCTTCTCTTGGAGCGGACGGATGACACGACCGTCTCGGACATCCCGGCCGATCTGATCTACACAGGGTCCCTACACGACTCCGGAGAGGTCCTGACCTTGACGAATGAAACTGGGGCGGTGATCGATGCCGTAGATGCCGCCGACGGCTGGCCAGCAGGCAGTCGTGTGCTCAGGCAGACGATGGAACGGGTTGATCCACGGACTGACGGTGGCGCGGGCAACTGGGTGACGAACAGCGGGGTCTATCGCAACGGTCGGGATGCCGGTGGCGGCCCCGTGTACGGTACGCCTCGGGAGCCCAACAGCGCCAGCCGCAACCGCGGTGAGGAGGGGGCGATCTTGATCTCTGCCGTGCACCTGGACGGGTACCAGCCTGACGACAGCGATCAAGGGTTCCGTCTCTACAACACCGCGACCCGCACGGTCACGCTCACCGGCTGGACGGTCTCCAACGAAGATGTGACCTTTGCCTTGTCGGACTCATTGGCCCTGGCCTCCGGAGAGTCCGTCTGGTGCGCTCGCGAGGCGACTCCCTTTGCCCTGTCCTTTGGTTTTCACCCCGACCTGGAGTACGGCACGGGTGGTGTGGTTGGCGAGGCGTTTGTATTGGATGCGAGGGACTGGCTTGTTCTGCGGGACACAGCGGGTGCGGTGATCGATGCCGTGGCCTGGGGAGAGGATGTGACGCTCGAGGGCTGGAGCGGCCCCGCCGTTCGCCCGCACGCGGGCAGTGGCATTCCAGCCTCGGGGCAGATTCTGTTCCGCAAGCGCGTGGAATCTACTGGTCTGGTGGCAGCAGATAGCGACACCGCGGCTGACTGGGCGAACAGTGATGTGCCCGGAGATGCCCTGTATGGCCCCGTCCGCGAAGGAGATGTGCGCGGCAAACGTGTGCTGTATCCTGGGTGGGAGTGGAATACGTACACCGACACGTTTGAGGTCGCGGCAGGTGCCCTGGTCACGGTCGGCATTGCCCCCGATAATCTCTACGCCGTGATCTCTGACCTCATCGGGCGGGCCAAGGAGAGCATCCTGATCTCGGGCTACACGTTCGAAAGTGTGTGGTTGACCGGTGTCCTCACGGAGCGAATTGAGGCTGGCGTGCAGGTGACGATGCTGCTGGAGGGCGCCCCCGCAGGGGGCCTCTCTGAGCAAGAACTGTGGAGCTGCAAGCAGCTCGTCGATGCGGGAGGCCGGGTCTACTTTACGCATGCCGATCACGCGGCGGGCATCTACCGACGGTATGCGAATCACCACGCCAAGTTCCTCGTCGTGGATCGGTCGTTGGTGGGCATCGGCACTGAGAACTATGGGAATCACGGCATGCCTGCCGATGACAAGTCCAACGGGACGGCTGGCTATCGAGGCGTGTTCCTGATCACCGACCAGGCGGATGTGACGGCCTACGTGGAAGCCCTCTTTGCAGAAGACTGCGATCCGATCCATCACCGAGACATCGTCGCCTACGGAGAGACAGAGCGGTTCGTGGTACCGCCCACGTATACGGCCGTGTATTCGACCGGCGGCGGCGGATACGACTATATGGCGCCCTTTTCGTCGACCGCTGCTCCCTTTGAGGCCGATCACTTTGAGGTCGTGCGAGCCCCGGAGACCTCGCTGCGTACAAGCGATGGGATGATCGGCCTCGTACTCCGGGCCGGAGCGGGCGACCACGTGTGTGTCCAGCAGTTGTACGAGCGGCTCCAATGGGGGCTGCCGTCTGGGAGCGTGGTGGGCGGTCCCAATCCTCGCCTGGAAGCGTACATCCAGGCAGCGCGCCAGGGTGCCACGGTACGGATCCTGCTCGACAGAGGGTTCGACAACGAGGGCGAGAACCGCCGCACTGCCCTCTATGTCCTGGACGTGGCTCGCGCCGAGGGGTTGGATCTGGACGTGCGCTTGGGCGACCCGGCGCGGCGCGCGATCCACAGCAAGATGGTACTGGTGCGCCTGGGAGACGCCAAGTACGTCCACGTGGGGAGCATCAATGGATCGGAAGTGTCCTCGAAGGCCAACCGCGAGCTGGCGCTCCAGGTGCGTTCTCCCGGTGTCTACGACTACCTTCTAGGCGTCTTTGAGTACGATTGGGCGCACAGCAGCGGGCCATACGAGGTGCGGTTCCCCGCTGTGTTCAAGGACCACGTTCCTGAGGCGGATCACGTGCTGATCAGCGAGGTGGTGTTCAAGCAGGCGGGCAGCGCAGAACTGGGAGAGTGGGTTGAGCTGTACAACCCGACGGCGGCTGCGGTGGATATCGGTGGTTGGTACCTGGGGGATGCTGTCCGGCAAGCAGACTATGAGCGGCTGTACTCTTTTCCTCCTGGCACGTCGATCGCGTCGAAGGGTACGCTGGTCGTCGCGCGCACGGCGATGGCGTATCAGTCTGTTGGATATGCAGGCAAGCCAGTGCCCGATCTGGAGTGGAATGACAGCAATCAGGTGCCGGAGATGCGCTTGACCTCGTGGGGCGATGGCGATTTCGCGCTGGGAAACACTGGAGACGAGGTGCTGCTGCTCGATCCCTCCGCCCGGGCGGTGGATGTCCTGGTCTATGGCACAGGTCGCTACAGGGGCGTGGTTACATTTGGCGATGTCAGCACCGTATACAACGGCAGCTCACTGGAACGGTGGCCAGCGAATCGAGACTCGAATGACTGCTCGCACGACTTTCGGGTGAGGTATGATCCCGATCCGGGACAAGTAAGAGCGTGGTGAACCAAAGCGCCCTGGCGCAGAGGCGGCGCACGGCGAGCACGAGCCAGGCTCAGACCCACGAGACAGACCCACATACACTGAGGAGACTTCTTGTGCTGGAATACCTGGTGTTCGATCTGGATGAGACGATCTATCCGCGCGGGTCGGGTTTGATGCAGGCCGTCAGTGAGCGGATCAGCCTGTATATGATCGAGCGAATAAAGATGGCCCCAGAGATCGTGCCCCGGTTGCGTCACGACTACTGGGAGAAGTATGGCACAACCTCAAGGGGGCTCCAGCTCTTGCACGGTCTGGACATGGACGACTATATGCAGTACGTCCACGATGTACCTCTGAGCGACTACATCGGCCGCGATCCAGCCCTGGACGCAGCACTGCGCTCGCTGCCACAGCGGAAAGTGATCTTTACCAACGCCACCGCAGCGCACGCGCAAGCTGTGCTGGACGTGGTCGGCGTGGCACATCACTTTGAGGCGGTGTTTGACGTCTACTTTGCCGGGAACCAGGGAAAGCCGGCGCTTGGGTCGTACCGCCGTTTGCTGGATGCCCTGGACGTGCCTGGGCACAGGTGCCTGATGGCGGAGGATACCGCACGGAACCTGCGCCCGGCTCGCCAGCTAGGCATGACTACTGTGTTGGTGGCTCCACTGCCAGGAGGGGACGTGGATGGGGCTGACTATGTGATCGATCGCGCGGCCGACATCACACGGGTGGTGGCAGATCTGGGTCGGGTGCAGCCGGATGGCACTAGACACGGGTAAGGTAGTCTCCTGTGCGCGTATCCACGCGAATGACGTCTCCCTCGGAAATGAACAAGGGGACGGTCACCTTGAGGCCTGACTCCAGGGTGACCTGCTTGGTGGCTCCAGTGGCTGTGTCTCCGGCGAGGGCCATTGGGGCCTCCACGACCCTGAGGTCCACGGACGTAGGGAGGTCGATATCGATCGGCTCTCCCTCGTACGAAGAGATGTTGAGGGACATGTTGTCCACCAGGTATTGGACGCTATCCCCCAGCGCCGCGGTGGACAGAGGGATCTGCTCGAACGTCTCCTCGTTCATAAAGTGGTAGAAATCACCGTCATTGTAGAGGTACTGCACGGCGATGCGATCGATCCGAACGTCGTCCACGCGATCACCGGAGATAAAGTTCTTGTCGATCGTGGCTCCGCTGCGCAGGTTGCGCAATTTGGTCCGGATCACGGCTTTGCCGCGACCTGGCTTGTGATGCTGGAACTCGATGACCTTGTAGAGATCGCCGTCCAGCGTAAAGGTCGTGCCCTTGCGAAGCTGATGGACACCTATCATTGCCAGAACTCCTATGTTGACTGAAGAGATATGTGCGCGGCCAAGTATACCACATGTTCGCAGGAACGGACAACTCGAGAATGCAGAGAGATCATCCAGTGCCTGGCCGTACGATGGGGGTCGTGCGGCCAGCCGACACAGGGCTTGGCGCGCCCGTAGGCGCATAGGCGAAGGTCGCGCACAAAGGGAGCAGGCCGCCCAGGGGTGAGTGCAGATCCACACTGCCTGAGCGGCCTGCTCGACGTGCTCCAATGGGCAGGCGACCGATGCGGCTCCCTGGTCGCTACCGGCCCATCCACCCCCCATCCACGGTGAGGATGGCGCCGTGGACATAGTCCGAAGCGGTAGAACTCAGGTACAGGACAGCGCCTTTGAGGTCATCCGGAGTGCCCCAGCGACCGGCTGGGATCCGCGAGAGGATCTGCTCGCTCCGCACCGGGTCGGCCCTCAGCGCGGCAGTGTTGTCCGTAGCAATGTAGCCGGGAGCGATGGCGTTCACGTTGACGCCCTTGCCAGCCCATTCGTTCGCCAAGGCCATCGTTAGCTGCCCGATGCCCCCTTTGCTTGCCGCGTAGCCAGGCACAGTGATCCCGCCCTGGAAGGTCAGCAACGAGGCGGTGAAGATGATCTTGCCCTTGCCACGAGCCAGCATCTCTTTGCCGAACTCCCGAGCGAGTATGAACTGTGCATTGAGGTTGACCTCGATGACCGTGTCCCAGTACTCGTCTGGATGCTCGGCCGCGGGCTTGCGCAAGATGGTGCCTGCGTTGTTGACCAGGATGTCGATGCATGGACACTCTGCTTTGACCTCTGCAATGAACGCGTAGAGGGCCTGGCGGTCACCAAAGTCACAGGCATATCCCTTGAATCTCTGACCTCGGGCGATGACGTCCTTCTCGACGTCGCTGCCCGAGGACTCCATAGAGGCGCTCACACCCATGATGTCAGCACCTGCCTCGGATAGGGCCTGGGCAAAGGCGCGGCCAATGCCGCGGCGGCACCCGGTCACCAGGGCGACCTTGCCGTCCAGCCGGAACTGGTCCAGAATGCCCATTGCTCACTCTCCTCTCGTATCGATGAGTACCTTCATCATGTTGGTGCTGGCCTCTATCTGTTCGAACGCGGTTTGCAGGTCCGCGAGCGGCTTTATGTCGCTGATCAGTCGTCTCAGGGGCAGGACCTGTTCTGCAGCAAGGCCGATCGCCCTGTCAAAGTCCTGCGGCTCGTAGACCCGCGCTCCAACGAGTTCCAGCTCACGCCAGAAGAAACGAAACAGATCCACCGGGGGCGGATCCGAAAAGATGGCGACGACCACGATTCGACCCCGAGCACGGACCAGTTGCGTCATCGTGGCAGCGCCCGGGCCTGAGCCGGACACCTCAAACACGACATCTGCCCCAGCACCCCCGGTGCGGTTCTCGACTTGGGCGAGCAGGTCGGTCTGGAGCGGGTCCACCGCCTCGAGGCCAAGTTCTCGGGCCAGGTTCACCCGGAAGGGGTTGATCTCGGAGACCAGAACGTCTGCGCCCGCGTGCCGGGCCACGAGGGCGATCAGCATGCCGATCGGACCGCCACCGATCACCACCACACTGTCTCCTGGCTGGACCCTGCCCCGACGGACATCATGGCAAGCGACGGCGAGCGGCTCGATCATCGCCCCCTCGTCCAGCGCGAGTGCCTCTGGAATGCTGTGCAGAGTGTGAGCAGGAACGGTCCACGAACCCTGGAACGCACCAGGGGTGTCGATACCCAGGAACTTGAGGTTGTAGCAGATGTGGGAATGCCCGGCGCGGCAGGCTGGGCAGACCCCGCAGGGATCCAGTGGCCGAACCACGACCCGATCCCCGACCTTCCACCACTCAACGTTCTCACCGAGCTGGGCGATCACTCCCGACATCTCGTGTCCCACCACCTGCGGCATCGTTACACGTCCGTCCATATGACCCATAAAGATGTGCAGATCTGTGCCGCACACACCGCAGTAGGCGACGTCAATGCGCACCTCATCAGGTCCTGGTGCCCGCAGGATGGATTCTCCGACTTGGACCGTCCGGTCGCCGCAGTAGTATGCTGCTTTCATCTAGACCTCCCTGTCTCCAGACTGGACACCCGCAGGGTGCCACTGCTGCGATCGACGTTCCTCCGGCCTCCCGTCATTCACCGCACGCCGAAGCGCGGTCAAGGCCTCTGCTCTGGCCGAGGAACGGTTCCGGGATGTGAGCGACCTTGAGGGGCGTCGATCTCGTGCTCTCCCGCTGTCCCGGCCTCATCCACCAAGTTGTCGATCATGCCGTTCCATGTGCAGTGTACCGTACGGAAGCGCCGGGTGTTCGACTCCAGCCACATCCCAACGCGCTGGCGCACCGCACCGGCTGGTCGCGTACCTCGAAAGGTGCAATCCTCAAACGTGTTGTCGTGCGTGTGTCCCCGGACCCGGACTCCGATGCCCGCCTGCTCGTTGCCGTTGTTCTCGATGAGGCACTCTTGCCACGTGTTGCGGTGACCCCCATTGTAGAGTTCCTCGTCACGGAAAACAACGCCGTACTGCCCGTTGTCCCGCAGCACGCAGCGGATGAAGGCGTTGTCGGTGTCCTTGTGTCCGACCGAGATGCCATAGACACCGTTCCGCTCGCAGAGCAGATCCTGGAAGGTGCTCTCCTGCACGCGCCAGCAGAGGAAAAAGCCACCCTCACCGTTGTCGCTGAACGTGCAGTTTTTCATTCTCACCCGCGCCGAGCCGGTGCCAGGGTGCATGCCAATGTGGGTGCACCCGTGTACCTGGCAGTCTGCGATGGCTGTGTCCTCGGTGATCTGGATGCTGATCCCGTCGCCGTTGTAGTCGCGAACGCTGCATCCGCGAAGGGAGCAGCGCCTGGCCTTGTGGAGGTAGATGGCCCCACCACGACAGCCGTTCATCTGCGAGTTCGCGTCCTTGTTGCCGTCTACAGTAAGGTTCTCGATACAGACGTCCTCAACGTCGATGCCGCTGATCAGCGAGCAGGCGCTGCTGACCCAACCCTCGCGTCTGGCAGCATAGTCCATCACCAGGTAGTCCGCGATGGTGAGCACGCCGTCGCGCACATCGAGCACAGTCGTCGCCGTTTCGAGCCATCCCCCAGTGCGGTTGTCGCCGACGAGCAGTCCCATCCCCGGCAGGAAGCCCGAAGCGTCCACCGGAGTGATCTTGAGCTGCCCATAGTCCGCGTCGATCTTGAGGGGGCTGCGCGCGCCGTCGCACTTGAGGAGCACAGTCTGATCGCCGTGCCCGATCAGGCGCACGCCGCTTTTCAGATGCAGGGCGTCAAAGCACGTGTACACGCCAGGCAGAATCTCGATCGTTCCACCGTCTGGGGGAAGGGCATCGATGGCCAACTGGATGGAGCGGTTGTCCCCTCCCCGCACGTCCCCGTCTGCGATGCCGACACGAATGGTCGGTCCGACTCTGGTGACTGTTCTGCTCATGCTGGTCTCCTCTGTGGCGGCGAGTTGGCTCTGGTCTTTGCGCAGGTGCGCATTGTAGCACACGCGGTGTGATTTGGCAACAAAAAAAGAGAGTGGGAAGGTCCCACTCTCTTGAACGGCCGGCTAAGCGCCAGCAGCTTCGGTGAGCTGCTCCACCGAGACGATCGGTCCGTGCTTCTCCTTGAGTGCCTGGAGAGCTGCTCGCTGCTCCTCGTAGACCTGGAAGAGCCGCGGCGGGGTATTCTCCTCTTTGCTGTAAGCCTCTTCCTGCAGGTCGATCCTGGCGAGGATGTTGTCCACGTAGAACGCGAACTGCCTGTCATAGAGCTCCTTCGGGTAGGCCTTGTCGATGCCCGCGAACAGCTCCTTGAGGTCCTCGTACCGGGGGATGAAGCCAATCGGCGTTTCGATGGCGTCGACCTCACCGTTCGCCCTTTGCTTCAGCCATCCGAGCCAGACCTTTACATCCCGCTTTTCCCCGAGCAGACCGGTTCCCTGGCCGCCGCGGGCTCCGTGCGTCAAAAAGTAGTTCAGACCCGCGATGATGGGCTTGTGCGTGAGTCTCTCGGAGTTAAAGAACGCGAACTGGGCATCCATATAGTCAGCAAGCGGCCCAG
>JADHXD010000025.1 GCA_016783145.1 Anaerolineae bacterium | reverse complement strand
CCGTGCTCAACGTGGTTGCGCTGCTGGCATGGCGGGTGATCGCCCGGGTGGTGTTTCGTCTCCGTGGGCCGCGGGACTACCCCGAGCGCCGGGTGATCGTCGTTGGCGCGGGCGACCTGGGGCATCGCATCGCGGCGACGATCCGGGAATACAGTTGGACCGGGCTGACCCTGGTCGGCTACCTGGACGACGACCCCCGCAAGCAGAACAACGGGCTGCCGGTGCTGGGCATGCTGGATGAGGCACGCCAGGTCATCCGCGCACACGACGTAGAAGAGCTGGTCATTGCCCTGCCTCAGCGCGATCACTAACGGCTCAACAGGTTGATCTTGGACCTGCAGACCGTTCCCGTGAACATCCGCGTCGTGCCTGACTACTTTTCGCTGGCCGTGTTCCGCGCCACGGTCGAAGATTTCGGCGGGCTGCCGCTGATCAACCTCCGAGAGCCCGCCCTCAACCCCTACCAGCGGGCGATGAAGCGGGCGATGGACCTGGTTCTGGGAAGCGTGGCTCTGATCTTTGCCCTGCCCGTCATGGGACTCATCGCCTTGATCATCAAGCTCGACTCTCGCGGTCCCGTGCTCTACAAGCAGCAGCGCGTAGGTGAGCAGGGCAAGCCCTTCCGCATGTTCAAGTTCCGATCGATGGTCTGCGATGCCGACGCCTGCCTGGATCAGGTCGTGGAAGTGACCGCCGATGGGCGCATCATCCACAAGAAAAAGGACGACCCCCGCGTCACGCGTGTGGGCCGCTTCCTCCGCTCCTCGAGCCTGGATGAACTGCCGCAGCTCTTTAACGTTCTCAGGGGAGAGATGAGCCTGGTGGGTCCCCGCCCCGAACTGCCGTGGCTGGTCGAGCAGTACGAATCCTGGCAGCGCAAGCGGTTTGCCGTTCCCCAGGGGATGACCGGCTGGTGGCAGGTCAACGGGCGCTCCGACAAGCTGATGCACGAACACACCGAAGAGGACCTCTACTACATCCAGAACTACTCGCTGCTCTTGGATGTCCAGATCCTCTGGAAGACAGTGGGGGCTGTGGTCCGCAAGTCTGGTGCCTACTAGGCTCACCGAAGGGCCGGCAGCGCGTTTGCTGGATCGCCGGTGGCGGCTGCTGGCAGGGCTGGGCCTGAGCCTTCTGTGCCTGTGGCTTGCCCTGCGCAAGATATCCCTGCCAGCCCTGGCTGAGGCCCTTTCTGCCGTCCGCTGGGGTTGGCTCATTCCGGCAGTGCTCAGTGTGGGGATCGGCACAGGGATCAAAGCACTGCGCTGGCGGGCGCTCTTCTTCCCGCAGCGCATCCCCCTGCGAAAGGCCTGGGCCGTATTTGTCATCGGGCAGATGCTCAACATCGTGCTGCCCGCGCGGGCCGGTGAGGTGGGGCGCATCTACCTGATCGGAGGGGCAAAGGAGGTCTCTCGGGCAAGGGCACTCTCGACGGTGATCGTCGAGAAAGCGGCCGACCTGACGATGCTGGCTCTGGCCTACGGGATTGTGGCCGCGTGGTCCGCTGCCCTGCCCGCCGGGCTCCCGGACTGGCTGCGGGGCGCTGGGCTGAGGTCCGTGGTTCCGGCAGCCCTGGTCACGGGAGGGCTGCTGTTCTTGGCCTATGCCGGGCGGCGCGCGTGGCGGCTCTTGCGCCTGGGGCTGCGCTGGCTGCCCGCGTCCTGGCTCGCTTGGGCCGATGCCGCTGCCGATCAGGGCCTCGCCGCGTTCGCTGTGTTGCGCAACGGGTGGGTCAGCGCCCAGGTCTGGGGTTGGTCGCTCGTGGTCTGGCTGCTGGCAGCGTGGACAAACGACCTCTTGTTTCACGCCTTTCGCCTTTCCCTGCCCGCTTACGCCGCGCTCCTTTTGCTCGTCGTCCTGATGAGCGGCGTCTCCATCCCTCCGCTGCCCGTTAACCTTGGCGTGTTTCCATACCTGTGCACGCTGGTCCTGTCCCTGTTCGGCGTGGACCGGGAAACCTCCCTGGCATACGGCCTCGTCCTCCAGGGCGTCGCCTACCTCCCGCTGATCCTGCTTGGGTCGCTGTGCATGCTCAGGGAGAACGGGCTCTCCTTTTCCAGGCCAGGGGGCGAGGACGCTGCAGGGCGTCCGGGCACGGGCAGGCCACAGCTATAGCTGCTCGCACAGCCGCCCTCGAGGGCAGCCCTCTGCCAGGAGCCGCTCGACGTCCCTGGCGGCCTGGATAAACGTGCGGATCTTGTCCGCGTCCTCCCCCTGGGTCATGGCGCGTGCGATGCCGCTGAATACGCCGGAAGCCCCGCCGGCAACGCCCTCGAACACAAACCGCCGGATTTGCTCGCACGAGAGGTCGCGCACGTGCATCGAGTTGAGCCGCCAGAGAAAGGGCACCTGGCAGCGATCTCGCAGATCGCTGGGTACCAGCCTCGGGGACACCGACGGGTCAAAGCTGTCCAGCCCAAGGACGTCCAGGTAGGGCAGGTGATCGGGGATGAGGTTCTCGATGTGCGCGTGACGCCGTCCTGAGGTCAGGGACCGGAAGTAGCGCTCCTGGAAGGGCAGCACCATCTCGGGCCAGAGCCGGGGATGGATCAGGGACGAAACGTCGTCGTAGAGGCTGTCGCCATCGGTCGAGAACCGGGGCAGGCCGTTAAGCGAACGGATGAACCCGCTGTAGGACGCGATGCTGTCGGTCACGAGTCCCAGGAATTCGGTGCACAGCGCCGGGTCGTCGTAGAGGTCGAGGAAAAAGCCGTGCCCGCGCAGTTCCCAGGCGGTGGTGATCGGCCCCTCGTACCCAAACCCGGTGAAGCGGATCGAGCGGTCGGGGTAGGCACTCTTGAGCTTCTCCCACAGTTCGAGGTAGAAAGGCATCTGTCCTGCGCGGGCCCAGTCGACCTCACCTTGGAGTGCCTCTATCCCTTCAGCCAGCGAGCCATAGATCGGGGCATGGGCCACGTCGCTGTTCTCAGGGAATCGAAGCGGCGAGCCGAGACAGTTGACGTGCCCGTAGCTGATCCCGGCCCAGATAGGGCCCCCGTATCTCAGGTCAGGGCCGTACAGCGCACGTGCCCGGGGCTCGCCGACCGTAAAGGCCTCGATGATCGCCTCCGCGTCCCGGAAGAGGAGGTCATAGCGCACGCCCGCCAGCTCGGCATAGGCGGGCATATCACAGGTGACGTACCACCTGAACGGCGTCTCCTCTCGGCCGCGCCGGCTGCGCGGGGGGTCCGTCTGCATACCGTTTCCTCGTCAGCTCGTCGCCAGGGCTGCGGACACCACCTTGCCCCCCTGCGTCCTGCTCACATCCGCCCCTTCCAGGAACGAGATGATGTTCAGTGTCTCCCGGATGTCAATGGGCGAGATGCCGGTCCGAAAGAACTCGAGCACCTCACGCAGCAGCAGCAAGTAGTAGGGCGGTTGGGACTCTGCGATGCCGCATCGCGTGCCCTGGTCTGTGTGGACCACGCACCCAAAGTCGCCTCTCTCGAAGCGGGTTCCACGCAGCACGCCGATGCGACCGTCCGCCCATTCGCCGATGACCACGTCTATCTCAGGATAGCCCAGGCATCGAACTCGCTGGCAGCCCGCGCCCATCATGGAGAACAGGATCTCGGCACCGTGGATGCCATACCAGAACAAGCCGGGGTAGTCGTCGAGCAGAGCCGCTGGCCCAAAGGCCTCGCAGGAGAGGACCCGTGCGTTCCCATCGGCCAGATCTGCGATCCCCGCCGCATAGCGCAGGGAAGAACAGGACATGATCGGCGTGCCGGTCCGCTCCGCCAGTTCGGCGATCTCGAGCGCCTCGGTCGTGGAGGTGGCCAGCGGCTTGTCGATGTAGACCGGCTTGCCGACAGCGGCCTGCCTGAACTGCTCCAGGTGCTGCCGTCCATCCACGCTCTCTAACAAGATCGCGTCCACGTCCTCCACCAGCTCTGGGATAGAGTCACAGATCGCCAGGCCGTACTTGGACCTCAGCTCTTCCGTGAATCCGCGCACTCGATCGCGGCTCCTGGAGAACAGCTCCGATCCCCCTGGATAGGCGCTGACCACCCGAGCGCCGGGGAGGTGGTAAGGGTGTTCCGGGTCGTTCAGGATGCCGGTGAATGCCGGGCAGTGTGAGGTGTCCAGGCCGATCATACCGATTCGGATCGTCGATCCCATTTTGGCATTCTCTCTCTAGGGCCTGGCGAAGGCCCGATCTAGCTTCTGGAGTATGGCCACGGCGTCCGCGACCTCGGCCTCTCCCCAGCTCTCGAAAAAGTGGAGGTTAAAGTGGGTCTCCATCGCGGCGTTCGCATTGGGGCACGGAAAACGCCGGTTGGGGTCGCCGGCATAGTCTGGGCTCGTCCAGGGATACCCGCTGTGGCCAAACACGCGCCGCTGGGTGAACCAGTCCATCGTGTGAGGCAGTGCGGCCCGATAGTTCGGGGCGATGGATAGGCCCTCTGCCGTCAGCGCCTGGCAAAAGGTGTCCTTGTCACAGGTCGCCCTGTTGGCGTGGTAGCGCATCTTCAGAAACCAGTAGCTTGGCTCTCCGCCCTCGATCGGCGCGGGGATGGAAACCGTCTCCAGGCCATCGATCCCCGCGGCGATCTCGGCCACGACAGCTCGTCGTCGACGGACAATGCCGGGCAGCTTGCCGAGCTGCACGCGTCCGATCGCTGCTGCCAGATCGCTCAGGTTCAGGTTCAGCGAGGCCGTGACGTTGGTCGAGCCGGGGGGCAGGAAGAAGGGTTTGCCTCGGTCGGAGGCCCGCCGGACCGCTTGGTACAGGGCCTCACGGCGAGTAAAGATGAGTCCTCCCTGCCCTCCGCTGCTGTGATGCTTGCCGTACATCGTCGAGAACACGCTCACGTCGCCGAACGTGCCCACCAGCTTGCCGTGGAGCGTGGCTCCATGCGCTTGGGAGCAGTCCTCGATCACCGGGATCCCGTGCCGGCGCGCGACAGCGACCACACCTTCGACGTCCGCCGGCTCGCCGGCGATGTGTGCGACGAGGATGGCGCTGGTCAGCGGCGAGACAAGTTCCTCGACCTGTTCCGGGCCGCTGTTGTAGCTGCCGGGGGCCGCATCGGCAATGACCGGGATCAGGTTCAGAAGGGGGACGGGCATCAATCCGCCCGGGTCGGTCACGGCAGGGACGATGACCTCGGTGAAAGGCTCCAGGTCCAATGCTTTCAGCGAGGCATAGATGCCCGCCGTGCCCGAGCTTACAGCATCGACGTAGCCACCGCCCATAAAGGAAGCGAACTCTTGACAGTAGGCTGTTTCCTGCTCGCCGTTGTACCCCGGGGCAGTGCCGTCGGCGATGGCGCGATCAAAGAGCGCGTCTACTGCCGCCTTTTCCTCGGCGCCGACGTGTCCCCGGCTGGGAAAGGGCTCGGAGCGAACCCTGGGTCCGCCGTACAGGGCGAGCTGAGCTGGCCTTTCTTGAGGGATCACTTGGGAGGCTCCTCTGGCCTGAGACAGCAGGGAGAAACGTGGCTTTCTCCAGCGGCTTTCAGCTCCGGTCGAATGCAAGGACCTACCCTCTCTGGTCCGAAACCGCTTCACAAAGCGCTCGAGAGGGACGGTACAGAGTGTAACACCGATCCGGACTCTGGTCAAGCGTCCGTGCAGTGTACAATAATTGACAAGATTACTCAACTACAGTATCATAAGGTCACCGACGCCACTTCGAGAAGGGGCGTTCGGATCGCGTACATCAGGCGCAGGACAGGTGGAAAGGGAGGAAGGCGACACGATGAGGATCGCGCGTGACATCACCAAGCTGGTAGGGAGTACCCCGCTGGTGCAGTTGAACCGTGTGAGTGCGGGCGTAGGGGCGCGCGTCGTTGCCAAGGTGGAGAGCTTTAACCCCATGGGCAGCGTCAAGGACCGGATCGGCGTGAATATGCTGGATGAAGCGGAGCGCGCGGGGCTCGTCGGCCCCGACACGGTGATCATTGAGCCGACCAGCGGCAACACAGGGGTTGGCCTGGCCTTTGCCTGCGCAGCGCGAGGCTACAGATTGATCTTGACTATGCCCGACACGATGAGCCTCGAGCGTCGCAACCTGCTCCGTGCACTGGGTGCTGAACTGGTCCTCACCCCCGGCGCGCGGGGAATGAAAGGGGCAATCGCGGAAGCTGCGCTGCTGGCTGAAGAGATCCCCAACTCGTTCGTCCCTCAGCAGTTCGAGAACCCGGCCAATCCGCAGATCCATCGCGAGACGACCGCGCTGGAGATCTGGCGTGACACGGACGGACTGGTGGATGTCATTGTCGTGGGTGTGGGCACCGGCGGCACGATCACCGGAGTGGCCGAGGTACTCAAGGCCAAGAAGCCCGGGGTGCAGGCCGTCGCCGTCGAACCGGTCGAATCTCCTGTCCTCTCCGGCGGCGCTCCTGGCCCGCACAAGATCCAGGGGATCGGCGCAGGCTTTGTGCCCGGCGTATTGAACACGGAGATTATCGACGAGGTGTTCCAGGTGTCCGGCGAGCAGGCGATGGCCATGGCCCGCAGACTGGCCAGGGAAGAAGGCATCCTGGTCGGGATCAGCTCCGGCGCGGCTGCACACGCGGCTATCGAGGTGGCCAAGCGACCGGGCAGCGAAGGCAAGCTGATCGTGGTGATCCTGCCCGATACCGGTGAACGCTACCTGAGCACGTCCTTGTTTCACGAGGGATGAAAAGCAAAGAGTTGGAGGTGCGAGATGACCTTTCCCGCTGCATTTTACCGCTGGCGGCCTCACCCCTGGCACGGGCTTTCGGTTGGTCAGAACCCGCCGGAGCTCGTCCACGCCTACATCGAGATCACACCGTTCGATCTGGTCAAGTACGAGATCGACAAGGTCACCGGCTACCTGCGCGTGGACCGGCCGCAGCGAGCTTCCTCGCAGCCCCCTGCCCTATACGGGTTCATACCCCGCACTTACTGTGAGCTGAGGGTGGGCGCGCTCTGCAGTCACTGTGACTGTGGGGACGGCGATCCACTCGACATCTGCGTCGTCAGCGAGAGACCGATCTCCAAGTCAGAAGTGATCCTCGATGCGAGGGTGGTCGGGGGGATCGAAATGGTCGACCACGGGGAAGCGGACGACAAGATCGTCGCCGTGCTGGAAAACGACAGCTTCTGGGGCGACGTGACCGACATCTCGCAACTGCCCGCGATCCTGGTCGAGCGCCTGCGTCACTACTTTGGCACGTACAAACTCGTGCCGGGTCAAGAGCCCCAGTTCTCTATCGAAAGGGTCTATGACCACGAGCACGCGTTCAGGGTGGTCGAAGCGGCGATCGCGGACTATGACGCCGCGTTCGGCCGCTAGCGGTCTCCAGGCTGCCCGGGGATCCGGAATGGGGAGGATATGGGCGATCTAGATCGATATGCTCGGCAGGTCAGTTTGGCGGAGATCGGCGATGCCGGGCAGCGGCGGCTGCTGGCGTCGACGGCGGCTGTCGTCGGCTGCGGGGCACTGGGAACGAACATTGCCAACGGGCTGGTGCGGGCCGGCGTGGGACGGGTGCGCCTCATCGACCGTGATTTCATCGAGCTGAACAATCTACAGCGCCAGGTACTGTTTGACGAAACCGACATCGCACAGGGCCTGCCCAAGGCGGTCGCTGCTGCCGCAAAGCTGCGTAAGATCAACTCGCAGGTAGAGGTAGAACCGGTCGTGACGGACGTCAATCCCGACAACGTGGAGCAGCTCGTCGGTGACGTAGACCTGGTCCTCGATGGCACCGACAATTTCGAGACGCGGCTCCTGATCAACGACGTCTGTGTCAAGCGGGATATCCCCTGGATCTATGGCGGCGTGATCTCTACCTGCGGGATGACGATGACTATCGTCCCTCACGATACCCCTTGTTTTCGCTGTTTCCTGAACGAGTTGCCCGCACCCGGTAGCTCACCGACGTGTGATATGGTGGGTGTGCTCGGGACGGCGGCGATGGTTGTCGCCGCTTTGGAGGTGACGGAAGGGATCAAACTGCTCACCGGGCAAATGGACGCCCTGCGGCGGGAGCTGCTCTACTGCGACGTATGGGCCGGAAGCTTTGAGAGGTTGGGACTGGCCAAGGACGATACTCCCTGCCCGGCCTGCGACCTGGGCCAATACGAGTTCCTGGAGGCGAGGCAGGGGTCGTGGGCCACGGCGCTCTGCGGGCGCGACGCGGTGCAGATCAACTTGCGCCACGAGATGCAGACCTCCTTTCCTCAACTGGCGGAAAGACTGCGCTCTGTGGGTGAGGTTGCGTACAACGACTACCTGCTGCGCTTCCGGGTGGAACCCTACGAACTCAACGTGTTCCCCGATGGGCGGACGATCGTCAAAGGGTGTTCCGATCCTGCGTTGGCCCGGACGCTCTATGCCCGCTACGTCGGGCTGTGACGAGGGCGTGGATCAGGCATTGGTAGAGAAGGCGATGGACGTAGGGCGTATCAGAGAGGATTTCCCGATCTTGGGGCGGGAGATCGGCGGAAGACAACTGGTCTACCTGGACAACGCAGCGACCACACAGAAGCCACGCCAGGTGCTCGATACCCTCCGTACCTTCTACGAGACCTATAACGGGAACATCCACCGCTCGCCCCACCTGCTCGGACAGGAGGCGACCGACCTTTACTTGCAGGCCCATCAGAACGTGGCTCGCTTTATCGGCGCCGAAGATGAGCGAGAGATCATCTTTGTGCGCAACAGCACAGAGGGGATCAACCTGGTCGCCTATTCTCTGTTGAGCGGAGGGAGCGACCAGATGGGCCTTGCCCCTGGAGATGAGGTGCTGCTCACCGTGGCCGAGCACCATTCCAACCTGGTGCCCTGGCAGATGGTTCGGGATCGCAAGGGGGTCGTGCTCAAGTTCCTCGACATCGACGATGAGGGTACGCTGGACCTGGAGGAACTGGAAAGGTCGCTTACCGAGCGCACCAAGCTGGTCTGCTTGGCGCACGTCTCCAACGTGCTGGGTACGGTGAACCCTGTGCGCGAGATCGGCAAGCTCGCCCACGCGGCCGGGGCACTGCTTCTGGTCGATGGTGCCCAGTCCGTGCCTCACCTGCCCACGGCAGTCAAAGAGATGGACTGTGATTTCCTGGCCTTTTCCGGGCACAAGATGCTGGCCCCGATGGGCATCGGCGTGTTGTACGGCAAGCGGGCGCTGTTGGAGAAAATGACGCCTATGCTGTATGGAGGCGACATGATCGCCGACGTCACGTTGGACGGGGCGAGCTGGAACGAACTGCCCTGGAAGTTCGAGGCCGGCACGCCCAACGTCGGTGGGGCCATTGCCCTGGGGGGTGCCACAGATCGGCACAGCGGGCGGCGCCTGGAGGGAGCGGTAGACTACCTGAACCGCCTGGGGATGGATGCGGTGCGCAGGCACGAGCTCGAGCTGACCGCGCGTGCGCTGCAGGGGCTGCGGGCGATGCCGGGAGTGCGAGTGGTTGGCCCACCGCAGGCCGAGCGACGGTGCGGCGTGGTGGCTTTTCAGGTCGAGAAGGATGGGGCGGTGTGTGATGCCCACCTCGTCGCCCAGCTTCTGAACGACGTGGGGATCGCGGTACGCGCCGGAGGGCACTGTGCCTACCCGCTGATGCGCCGGCTCGGCGGCGGGGGCACGGTGCGGATCAGCGTCTATGTCTACAACACGGTCAGCGAAGTAGACACCTTTTTGGGTGCCTTGGGGGAGATCATCACCCACAAGCTGCTCTAGCCGGATCGCCGCGGGGCACGTGCTGTCGTCTCGCGCGCCGAGTCAGGCTACCTCTCTCCCTGGTTATGCCGTCCATACGACTCGGGCACGCCCTTGAGGATCTCGATGCCGTGTGGCAGTGCCGGTGCGAGCGTCTCCAATCCGTCGCGCACTCCCTTGGGGCTGCCGGGCAGGTTGACGATCAACGTCTGGCCGCGAATGCCGGCGACCGCCCGTGACAACATAGCGTGTGGCGTCTTGACCAGCCCTGCACTGCGGACGGCCTCTGCCAACCCCGGCGCTTCTCGTTCGATGGCCTGCCGGGTGGCCTCCGGGGTCACGTCCCGCGGTGCGAAACCGGTCCCGCCGGTGGTCAGGATCAGATCTAGCCCACCCTGGTCGCTCCACTCGATCAGCACGCCCGAGATGAGCGCCTGCTCATCGGGAACGATCGAGCGCCGTAGGACCTGCGCACCCAGGTGCTCTGTCAGCCACTGCTCGATGAACGGCCCGCTCCGATCTTGCTCTTCGCCCCGAGAGCAGCGATCGCTGACCGTCACTATGCCCACCGTAAACGTCATCGCACATCCCTTCTGGTCTTGCTCAATCAAGAAACATCACCCGCACGCGCGAGCCTGCGGGGACGTGGGCCCAATCTTCGGGGATGATAGCCAATCCATTCGCTTTGACCATGGAATTCAGGATGCCGGACCCCTGTTGGCCGGTCAGGCTGGCGCGATACCCGCCCCCATCCTCTTGCACGTGGACGCGCACATAGTGGCGGCGCTCATCCTTGGACCGGATCTCGTTCTCCAACACGGCTTCCACAGTCGGCTTGGACAGATCGGTCACCCCGAGCATGGTCAGGATCGCCGGGCGGGCAAAGACCTCGAACGATACCATCACCGAGACCGGGTTCCCTGGCATGCCCAATATCGGCACCGTGCGCAAGTCACCATTGACCTCGGCCTGGATCTGTCCAAAAGCCAGCGGCTTGCCAGGTTTCATACGCACCCGCCAGAAGGTAATCTCGCCCTCTCCGGCCAGCACGTTTTTGACCACATCAAAGTCGCCCACCGACACGCCGCCGGAGGTCAGCAGCAGGTCGGCGCCTTGGGTCAGCCCAGAGCGGATCTTGGCCGTGAGGTCGGACACGCTGTCTCTGGCGATACCGAGCATGAGGGGCACGCCGCCGTACTTGAGCACCTGGGCTGCGTTCGAATAGCCATTCGAATTGCGGATCTTGCCCGGTCCCAGCGGCTCGTCCACGTCGACCAGCTCGTCTCCCGTTGCCAGGATCGCCACGCGTGGCCTGCGGATCACGCTCACCTCCCGGCAGCCCAATGAGGCCAACATCCCCACCTCTTGTGGGCGGACGTGGGTTCCCTTGACGAGGATCAGGTCCCCCTTGCGCACGTCCTCTCCCGCACAGCGAATGTTGTTGCCTACCGGCGGCTCGTAGTAGAGATCGACCCACTCGCCCTCCTGCTGCGTTCGCTCAAAGCGGATGACCGCGTCTACGCCGTCGGGTATGGGCGCGCCGGTCATGATGCGAATGGCCGTGCCCGGTGTGACCGTCTTGTCAGCCACGTAGCCGGCAGCCAGGTTCTCGATGACGCGCAGGCGCACCGGAGCGTCCGGACCTGCACCTGTCGTGTCCGCGGCGATCACCGCGTATCCGTCCATGGCCGAATTGGCGTGTGGTGGGATGTCGAGGTCCGCATAGATGTCCTCGGCCAACACGCGCCCCAGTGTTTCCAGGATAGGAACGCGTTCAGGCTCCAAGGGATGGAATGCCCTCAGCACGTGCTCCAGCGCATCTTCGACGCTCAACATCGGGTACAGTTCGTGTTCGTGTTTCACTGTTCGCTCTTCCATTCTCCCCCGTCCGCCCACACCTCTTTTTTCCAGACGGGAACGATCTCTTTGATCCGGTCAATCGCATAGCGCAGCGCGTCAAACACCTGGCGCCGGTGCGCAGCGGATAGGGCAATGACGACGGCCCGTTGACCGACCTGCAAACGTCCCGTGCGGTGGACGATAGCCACTCGCTGGATCTCGGGCCAACGCTCCTGCACCTCGCGGCCTACCTGCTCCAGGGTCTCTTCCGCCATTTCAGGATAGGCCTCGTATTCCAGGTACAGCACCTCGCGCCCGCCTGTCTCGCAGCGCACGACGCCGACAAAGGTCGTCACCGCGCCGGTCGCCGGATCCTCCAGCCGCGATACGACCTCATCGATCGAAAGCTCATCCTCCGTGATCTCGAACCACTTTCTCACACCCTGCCTCCTAACCGCGGAAAGACGTGACCCACCCGTCTCTTTGCAGCGCCGTCTCACCCACCCCCCACCGGCGGAATGCACGCCACCTCGTCGCCATCACGCAGGATCGTGTCTGGCCCTGCGTAGGTCATATTGACCGCAAAGCTCAGCCGCAGGGACCCCAGATCCGGATATGCCCCGCGCAATATCCCTGCCAGCTCGCCCAAAGTCGATCCGGCGGGCAGAGCCTGGGTGAGCGATCCCATGCCGGCCGCTTCTCTTGATGCCGCAAAAAAGCGTACGTGTACGTTCATTTACTCCTTCTCCAAGAGGATCTCGCCGCTCTTGCCACCCGTCTTGCGCACCAGCCGGATGTTGCCGATGCGCATCGTCTTTTCCACCGCTTTGGCCATGTCATAAATCGTCAGAGCGGCGACGCTGACGGCGGTAAGGGCCTCCATCTCGACGCCGGTCTTGCCCCTGGTGCGCACGGTCGCTGTGATCTCGATTAGCGACGCGTCCTCGTCGATGTCGAACGTCACGTCTACCTTGGTCAGCAGCAGCGGGTGGCAGAGAGGAATCAGGGTGGATGTCTGCTTCGCGGCCATGATGCCCGCCAGTTGGGCAGTTGCCAGGACATCGCCCTTGGGCATCCCCTCTTCGGCGATCAGCCGCAGCGTCTCTGGCCTCATGGCCACTTCACCCTTGGCCACGGCTACGCGCTCTGTGTCTGGCTTGGCGCCGACGTCCACCATGTGAACGCGGCCCTCTCGATCCAGGTGCGTCAATTCCATTCTTTTCTCCTGCTCGACGGCCTAGCCACCGATCTGGGCCATGGTGCGCTTTTCTACATCCTGGCGCTCGTCGAGATGATGCCTCTGCGGCTTGCGTGCGATGGCCTCCAGGAGCAGCGCACTGATCTGTTCGACGCTTGCGCCCTGGCGCAGCGGCGTGCGCAGGTCGATCTCCTGATCGGAGAGCAGGCAGAGCCGCAATTGTCCGTCGGCGGTCAGACGGAGGCGATTGCATTCCCCACAGAAATGCTCGCTGATCGGAGTGATGAACCCGATCGTGCCCTTTGCGCCAGGCAGGCGATAGTAGCGGGCAGGTCCTGCGCCCGCGCTGAGCTTGGCCGGTTCGAGCGTGCCCAGTGCTGCCTCGATCTGCGCCCGAACCTCACTCGCGGCCACTGTCTGTTCGCACCAATCGACTCCCTCCAGGGCCAGGGTCCTCTCCGGCATCCATTCGATGAAACGCAGGTTCCAGCCGTCGTCCATCGTCTTGCGGGCCAGGTCGATCACTTCGTCGTCGTTGATGCCGCGGATCACGACCGTGTTGATCTTGATCGGCTCCAGCCCTGCTCGCCGGGCGGCCTCGATACCCAGTAGGACGTCCGCGAGCCGTCCTCGCCGCGTGATGGCTGCAAATCGCGCGGGGCGCAGGGTATCCAGGCTGACGTTGACGCGCTGCAAGCCTGCAGCGACCAGTTCGTCCGCGTAGCGAGCGAGCAGAACGCCGTTCGTGGTCATCGACAGGTCGTCGATACCGGGAATGCGCGCCAGCGCGCGCACCAGGTCCGCGATCCCGAGTCGGGCCAGCGGCTCACCGCCGGTCAGCCTCACCTTGTGGATGCCGAGCCCGGCAGCGGCACGGGCGATGATCTCGATCTCTTCATAGCGCAGGATCTCGTCGTGCGCCCGAGAGGGCACGCCCTCCGGCGGCATGCAGTAGATACATCGCAGGTTGCAGCGATCCGTCACCGAGATGCGCAGGTAGTTGATCGGACGATGGTAGGCATCAAATCGTGTCATCCCGACTTGCCTCTATCCGCGCTTCTCTGGCAGTAGATCCGCGTCCCCGGATTCTCGCCCGACAGAGCGCGGGTCAGGTTGCCCGGTTCGCGTCCGTTGACAATGAGCACCTCGCGCACGCTGCGCGCGTGCGCCAGCGCGCGGAGCATCGCGCGCTCAACCGCCAGGTCGGCCAGGTCCGCTTCCAGCAGTTCGTTGACCTCGATCTCGGGGATGAACCGGGCGTTGGGGTCTTTCTTTGGATCGGCCGTGTACAGGCCGCGCTCGTCCTTGACCAGGATGCACCGTTTCGCGCCCAGCACCTCGGCAGTGAGAAAGGTGCCGCTGTCCGTGCGGTGCGGTGGGATGCGCCCGTGCTCCGGAGGTTCTTCCCACAGGCTGTAGGGCGGCATGGCGTGCATCACCGGGATCGCGCCAAGTGCCAGGTAAGCTGGCAGCTTGACGAGGTCGTCGTGCCCGATCTGGATCCCGCCGTGTGGGGCCAGCAGCAGGGAGAGCATCAGCGCGTTCTGCTCGCTGATATTGGCTCCCAGTTTGGCCAACACCCCGGTCGGCATGCCCAGGTCGAGGGCGATGCTGTACGCGTGGCGGCTGCGCGTGCCTCCCCCGGTGGTGACCAGCAGCGGGTGATTGGCGCGCGCGGCGACGATCTCGTCGACCAGCGGCAGCACGACCTTGGCTCCCCGATCGATGATGCTCTGCCCGCCCAGCTTGATCACCGAGAGGTCGGGCATCAGACGGAACACCGTATCGGCATCGGTACGCGCCAGCAGCGCCTTGTCCATCAGGGATTCGGCCATCAGCGGCGTCTCGATATGCAGGCGACCGCTCTCATCTCTTTGCAGGCTCATCGGCATCTCCTCTGTGATTGGCAAGCCGTACGTGTGCCCTGGGGTGCGCGGAAACAAAAAACGGCGTCTCGGAAAGGGACGCCGCCAGGCACAACAAGTACAACACCACCAGGTGCTGATCTTGTCTATGCATCTCCTTTCCAAGCGCGGGAGGCACAACCGTTTCCAGCTATACCCTATTGCCCAACATCCGTGGCTGGTGACCGGCGGTAGGATCGTTGGGTCGGAGAGCACGCACGAAATGACATCATGATTCTACCCCATCTCGCCCGAACGCGCAAATCCGCTCCCGGATCGCGTCATAATCCTCCAATGTGTCGATATCCAGCAAGATCCCTTCGTCCTCCACTTGCACGGTGACGTAGCCTTTCGAAGCAATATAGTCGCGCAGCGTCGTCCCGTCCGGCTGTGCCAGGATCTCGGGGATCAGATGGCTGCGGAACAGGACGGGATGGCCCTTTTTCCCCTCGAACGTGGGAATGACAATGTCCCCTGCGGCGCCAAGCATCCGCGCATAGACGTGGGGTCCGATCACAGGGTGATCTCCTGGAACGAGGTAGAAACGTGGCGCACGCACCCGGGCGATGCCGGCCTTGACAGAACTGAACATCCCCTCCCTGAACCGGGTGTTGAGGATGGTCTCTACCTTGTCGTACCGGGCGAGCAGGCGCTGGATTTGCTCTGCCTGCCAGCCGACGACGACCCAGATACGGCTGACAGTATCCACCATCCCCTCGACGCACCGTTCGATCACCGACTTGTCGCCCAGGGGCAGAGCCATCTTGTACCGCGCGCTCCTGCTGGACAGCCCGGCAGCCAGCACGACCCCCTCGACCTGCTCTGCCACAGGGTCGGGCTCCGGGCCGTCCAGGATCGATGCCCTCACGAGCGCACCGCTTCGATTACGCGTTCAAGGCGCGCCCGCGCCTCTCGCGCAACGGGAGCCAGCCCAGGGGAGTCGATCACGTCGAGCATGGACAGGGGATCCAGGATCGCGATCACACAGCCGCCCTCCTCCTCGTACACGACGGCGTTGCAGGGCAGCAGCAGTCCGATGTCCGGCATCGTGCTCAATGCCTGGTAGGCCAGGGGAGGGTTGCACGCCCCCAGGATGACATACTTTCCGAATTCGACGTCCAGCTTGGCCTTGAGTGTCTTCTTGACGTCGACCTCGGTCAGGACGCCAAAACCCTCGGTCTTGAGGGCCTCGACGACCCGATCGACGGCCTGTTCATAGGGTAACTCTACCTTGGTGCGTAGTCCAAGCCCGCTTTCCCCCACTGTACTCTCCTTTCGCTCTTGCTGTCTGGTCCAGATTGGGTACCCATTATGGCACCCTCTGGCTCTCCCGAGAATCTGCAAGTCCTCGTGGTGCAGATCAAGGGAGACCGGTCACTCTGTGATCTCGATCTGCCACCGGTTCAGCTTTCCGACGTCTCGGCTGGCCATGTCGGTGACCTGGAGCTGCCACGCACCGCCTGTATCGAGACCATGCAAGGCTTGGAGCCCGGGCACATCCCTGGAATGCCACGTCTCGACCAGGTTATCGCGGCTTCCCCCTGCACGATCGTGCAGCCGGACGGATGTGCCATCGGGATGTGTCAGCGTCACCTGCAGGTCGCCCACCCACGGGTGGGTGATGTCCACGGAGACGGCGATCTCGCCGATCGTGTGCCCCGAAGGCAGGTCGAGGCTGCGGACCACGCCGCCAGGGTCTTTGTCCGGGATCTCGACTGCCTCGTCGTCGCTTGCGGCCAACGGGCCGGATGAGGCGGTGAGGATCAACGCCCACTTTACGAGGATGCCGACATCGCGCGAGGCCAGGTCCTGGACGTGGAGCGTCCAGTCACCGCTGATATCGAGGCCCCTCAGCGAAGCGAGCGCGGGAGCGGTCGTCACGTCGTAGGTTTCGCGGATGTTGTCCCGGCTGGACCCGGAGCGATCGTGGAGGAGCGCACGGGTCCCGTCTGGCGCTGCCAGGAAAACCCGCAGGTCGCCGATCCAGGTATGCGCGATGCCCAGTTCCACCTGCAGGTCTCGCAAGCGCCCCGCATCGGGCACGTGGAGGATGTCCTCGACACCAGAAGGGTCGTTGTCTGGGATAGTGACCTCGTGGCTCGACACGTATCGAAGCTCGCGGACCGTTTGCTCCCGCCGTTGTCCTGCCTCGGCGACGGCGGCAGCGGCGTCCACACGCCCGTGACCGTACCAGGGACTCCACGTGCCGTCTGGGTCTTGAATGTCGCGCAAGTCCCCCTGGTCAAAGGGAGGGATCGGGGACACGTCCCACGCTGTGTCTGCGTCGTAGCTCGCCTCGGGTGTGGGCGGATAGCCCTGCAGGCTGAGGTCTTTGGACGCGGTCTGCTTCAGGATCGAGATCACATCCAGCGCCGTCAGCTCTGGGTTCGCCGAGAGGACGAGCGCCGCGATGCCGGCGACCAGGGGAGTCGCGCTTGAGGTGCCGCCGAACTCGTACGTGACGCCGCTGCCCTTGCCCGTCGTGGTGGTGACGCCCAGGCCGCGCACTGTGCGCCGGTGATACTTGTGGATGTTGTTGGTCGGCGCGCAGAGGGTGATCCCGGTGCCATAGTTGGAGTAGTGGCTCCTTTGCGCGGTGCTGGCCAGGGCGGCCACGTGCATCACGCCGGGCACTCCCACTAGGTTGTTTTCAAAGGTGCGGGCTGTGCGCACCCCAACCCAGGACGCCGATCCATCTGGCCTGACCGACCAACCGCTGGTATAGGGAACGTCCACGGACGCAGTGTGCTGGATGGGGCAGTTCTCGTTGCCCGCGGCCCAGAGAAAGACGATACCACGCCCCCGGCGGCCTCCGGCTTGACCCAGCTCGGCGATGCGATCCCTCACCGCGGTGTGCCAGACGTTGGTGGGAGCGCCGCCCCACGAGTTGGACAGGACGTCCACCTTGTCAGAGACGTACTCTAGCACGGTCAGCATCTTGGAATCGCTGATCAGCAGGTAGGGCCCTTCCGATTCCCACTTGATCGGCAAGAGCTGGCAAGCTGGCGCCGCGCCCACGGTCAGCACTGCGTCTGCTTCGCCAGCGATCACTCCCGCACAGGATGTGCCGTGATTCGCGCCGGATTGGTACATCCCCTCTGGATCTGCATCGACGTCGACATCGGTGATCAGCCGTCGACCCTGAAAGTATCCCCAGCCCGCGTACTTGCCCGGTGAATCCAGGTCACGGTGGCTCAACTTGCAGCCGTCGTCTGTGACGCCAACGACGATCTGCGGATCTCCATAGTTCCCCAAAAGCTGCCAGGCATCTTCGCAGCGAGAAGATGCCCGCGGGTCAAAGTCGGCGTGCTGCAACCGCGCGTGCAGGTGCCACTGCCGGAGGTAGGCCGGGTCTGCCGGGACGGGCACCTGGTAGGTGCTCATCCGGTAATTGAGATCGTGGTCCGCCGACGCGATCAGGGGATCGTCCTCCGTGAGCTTGACGACCAGTTTGACGGGGTTCATGCCCGCGTGCTCGGTCAATTGGTAGAGGTACTCACGGTCAGAGTAGGTTTCCAGCTTGACAAGTCCATAACGGCTGGCAAAGCCGTCGACCTTCTCGGGCGGCAGCGGCTCACGGAAGGCCACGAACACGCGGTCCGTAACCAGGAACTCTTGGCCGGTCTCCGCCATTTGATAGGCGTGGTGAGTGGGCGCCACGTGCCGGGCTTGACTCATCAACCGTTCCAGATCTGCCGTCCGGACGGTGATCCGCGATGACCCAGAGGAGACCTGCTCGGCGCCGACGATGCCCATCCTCTCAAGCTCTTGAGGCAGTGCACGTATGACGAATTGATCCGGGCTCTTTTCGAGGGCGATCCTTGCCTCTCCACGATATGTGTAGGTCCTTGTTCCCATCGTTCTCTCCTTTCTCATGAATGGCCCAAGATGCTCATCCCCTTTGCGCTGCGTGTCAGGAGGACGCGGTCAACTGGACGAGGTCGACCAGCACCCGGATCGCACGCGCGATGTGCATCGGATCGCCGTGGAAGGGCACCGATGACGTCGCGTCGGCCCGTCGCTCGGCGACCCTCAGGCAGGGATGGAATTCGAGCTGAGCTGCGGGCACGTGAAGGCCCTCCCACACGTAACGCGTGATCGTCTCCTGTCCTGCTCTGCCGAGCGCGGTAAAGGTCTCGTCCACGTCGAGCCGGTCGATTCCCTGGCCCTCTCGCCGGAACCCGCCTTGCTCGAGGGTGCGGATGATGGCCTGGCGGTGGTGAGGGCAGCTCTCTCCCACCATCGTGCCCAGGGCGATCCCAAAGGCTCGACTCGGGGCCGCGGCATGCAGGTCAAGCACAAAGCGCACGGCCCCCTGCTCTATGACCTCTCGCAGCCGCTGCTTGTAGGGGACGTCTCGATACCAGTTGGGATCGGTGGGGGACCGGCGGCGGACATAGAGGGCGTGAGCACCGGTCCGTTTGGCGACCAGGCGGGCCATTGCGGCGGTGTACTCGTCTTCCTCCTTGAGCCGGCCCTCTCGTCTGTGGACGGCTCCGTGAGGTGCGGAGAGCAGCACCGGGATGTGTCCTGGTTGGTGTCGAAACTCGGCCTCTCCATCCGATGCCGGTGCCTGGTAGCGCACGTCCGATTCCAGCGCCATCAACCGTGCAAGCAGCTCTTGCACTGCGCTCTGTTCCACGGGGTCCCCCTGCTCTCCATTCGCTCAGAACGCCGACCGGCCGTCCGCCCTGGCGCGCCCGGACTTGACGCCGGGCGGGTCAACGTGCTAGAATAGCGACACTCACATCGCCTCGGGCCAGGGAGAACTGCGAGGCCGTTCATTCCACAGCATAGCACAGAGCACAGCCGTTGTCAATGCCTCTCTCTCCCAGGTTACGGCTGTAGCAAAGTCCGAGGAGTGAGCATCCCCAGATGCGAACGGCATCGACGAAGACCGCTCCGCATCAGGGGATGCTCCGCTCCTCAGTCAAGTCAAGGGACAATGCAGCAGCCATACTCCCAGGTCCCGGTTCCCGCGACGGCATGCACCAGATCAGCGAGTCCCGAGGTCGGCGCCCTTGGGATCCTCGCGAGCCACCTGACCAGACAGCCTCGTCTGCTGTCACACACGGTGTTCGTACAAAGCGCCCGGCTGAACCCGCCTGTCCCGCCAAGAGAGCACGGTGAAACGCTTGGATCACACTCAGGAGGATCACATCGAGATGAAGAAAATCGTCGTTCACACTGGAAGGGGTCCGGGCGACCAGCTCCTGGAAGAGCGAGAGGCGCTGGATGCTCCCGACGTGCAGGTGTTCTTGCGCGGCCCGTGCGAGACGCCCGCCGAAGTGTTGGAAGCCGTACGCGATGCGGACGTGGCGCTGTGCGGCAAAGAACCGTACACGGCCGAGGTATTTGCCAACGCGCCCAGGCTCAAGATGGTGATGCGCTATGGCGTGGGTGTCGACACCATCGACCTGGACGCGGCCACAGAGTACGGTGTGGTGGTCGGCCACCTGCCAGACTTTTGCATCCGAGAGGTGGCCAACCACGCCCTCGTCCACCTTCTCGCGTGCGCAAAACGGATACGGCAGCTCGATCATACCCTTCGCCAGGGAAGCTGGAATGCCGCCAGGGCACTCCTGACCCCCATGGGACCCATCCACGGCGAGACGGTGGGCCTGATCGCCTTTGGTAACATCGCCCAGGCACTGGCAAAGCGGCTCAAGGCATTGGACATGCGCGTCATCGCAACCGATCCCTACCTTCCGGTGGAGGTGTTCAAAGAGGCCGGCGTCGAGCCGGTGGGACTGGACGATCTAGCCGCGCGTTCTGACTATGTCTCCTGCCACCTACCGCTCAACACCCACACCCAAGGGATGCTCGACCGGCGTTTCTTTGCTCAGATGAAACCGACGGCCTACTTTATCAACACCAGTCGTGGTGCCGTCGTCAACGAGCCAGACCTGATCGCAGCGCTGGTCGAGAAACGCATCGCCGGGGCCGGGCTGGATGTCTTTGAGGAAGAGCCGATCGATCCCAGCCACCCCTTCTGCGCGATGGACAACGTCCTACTGACGCCGCATACGGCTTCGTATGCCGATGAGACCATGGCTACGCAGCGGCGGCGGGTGGGGCGTGACGCACTGGCTGTCTGCCGTGGCGGCCTGCCCGACTTTGTAGCGAATCCAGCAGTGCTCGACCACCGGCGTGCAAGCCTTGTATCATCCCAATGATTCGGGGGAAAGACTTCCGAAGTCTGCCAGACTTCGGAAGTCTGGACCCACTCCCTGAGAAGACCCCAAGTCTTTCGGGCAACCCACATTCGCATCTGACAGTATCAGAAGGAGAGTTCAATGGTAAAGGACGAACAGGTTCTCGGCAGCGTCGAGAATGCCGTGAACACCTATTCCAGCCCATCCCAGCTCAAGATCACAGACGTACGTGCCGCGGTGGTCTGCAGCAACTATGACTATCCGATCATCCGCATCGACACCAATCAGGACGTCTATGGCATCGGCGAGGTGCGCGATGCCGGACACAAAGAGAACGCGCTCCAGTTCAAGAGCATCCTGCTCGGTCAAAGCCCGTGCAACGTCGACATGATTTTCCGCGCGATCAAGCACTATGGCAATTGGGGACGTGAGGGCGGCGGGGTCTCTGGCCTCGAGCTGGCTCTCTGGGACCTGGTCGGCAAGGTGTACGGCGTGCCCTGCTACCAATTCCTGGGCGGCAAGTACCGCGACAAGGTGCGCATCTATGCCGATACGCCCGCGCCCGCTGAGAGTACTCCAGAAGGCTATGCCGAGCGCGTCATGAGCCGCAAGGCGATGGGCCTGACCTTTATAAAGTTCGACGTGCGCACCCAGCTCTTTGAGGACTGCGAGGACGGCACGATCGGACAGCCCACCCGCTTCGAGTATGGACTGGGCAGGGGCTGGCGTGCACCGGCCGCAGGACGGGGCAGCACGGTGACCGATAAGGGCATTGCCCGCGCCGTAGAGGTGGTGGCTGCTGTCCGCGAGGCCGTGGGCTGGGATGTGTCCTTGTGCATCGATCACTTTGGGCACGGCTATATGACCGCCAAAGAGGTCATCCGCCTGGGCCACGCACTCGAGCCCTACGGCCTGGCCTGGATCGAAGACACCATGCCCTGGTGGGACATCGACGCGCACAAGCGTGTCACCGACGCGATCAACGTGCCCACCGCCGCCGGTGAGAACCGCTACCTCTGGGATGGGTTCCGCGAGCTGATCGAGAAGCGAGCCGTGGACATCATCCATCCGGATCTGCTCACATCTGGCGGCATGCTGGAGACAAAGCGCATCGCCGACTATGCCGAGCGCTACGGCCTGCTCACGGCGCTGCACTTTGCTGGGTCTCCGATCGCCTTTATGGCCAACTTGCACTGCGCGGCAGCGATCCCCAGCCTGGTCGCCCTGGAGCATCACGGCCTTGACCTGCCTTTCTGGAACGGCCTGGTTAAGGGCCTGCCCGAGCCCTTGATGGAAGAGGGGTACGTCGCCGTACCGGAAAAGCCTGGACTGGGCGTCGACCTCGACTATGAGGGCATCCAAGCCAACCTGCGCTTCCCCGGCCTCTTTGAGCCGACGGACGAATGGAACACCCCCAAGCTTGGCTTCTGGCAGCCCGATCGACGCTGGGACAAGTGACGTCCTCTCGTTCGCGGGGGGACGTTCCGGCGATGGAGGGAAGGCGTGATCACACGACGTGAGCGGCAAGAGGCGATCCAACACGCGTGGAAGCTGTACAAAAAGACGGGCCTGGTTCTGCTCGACCACGAGATCGACCACGTGGAGGTGGCCGACCTCGGCTTGAGCGAGTTCAAGGTCAGCGGGCTGACCATACTCACCCTCAAGGTAACGCGCGAGGTTGGGATCAAGCTGATCGCGCTCTATCCCTGGCAGGTCTGCCCCGAGCATCGCCACCCGCCGATCGGCGACTATCCGGGCAAGGAGGAGTCCTTTCGCGGGCTGTGGGGGCAGGCCTGGCTGTACGTGCCCGGCCAAGCGACGCCGGACCCCTGGGCGAGGGTGCCCGCACACCGGCGGCCCTACTATACTTCCTGGCACGAGATCGACGTGAGCCCAGGACACCAGTACACTTCGCCGCCGAACGAATGGCACTGGTTCCAGGCCGGCCCCGAAGGGGCAGTGATCTTGAGCGTCTCTTCGAGACCCAGCGACTATGAGGACGACTTTCAGGATCCCGCCGTGCAGCGCAAGACCGTGATCGTGGACGGGTGAGCCGTAGGGTCCGGACCGGTCCATCGGAAGTCATCAGAGAAGGGGACGGCCCGGATCTCGTGGGAACGTGCTGCACTGGATTCGCGATAGAGCCGGCGCGATCACCGCGCGCGGTTGGCTATAGCGTGGGTGCGAATGGCTTCCGTCCAGCCACGGATGGGAGCCATTCGTTCCATCCGGAGTAGAGTTCGCACTCGAGAGGAGGAATCACATGGACAGGGTCCCGATCGCTATCGTAGGCTGCGGGGGGATGGGCGGGCGCCATCTCCTGGGTCTCAAAGAACTGCACGACACCGAGTTGTGCAACGTCGAGCTGGTTGCAGCGTGCGACCTGCGCCGCGACAACGCCGAGCATCTGGCGGACGATGCGGAGAGGCTGCTGGGCAAGCGGCCCCTGGTCTTTGAGCGCATGGAGGCGATGGTCGAGGCGCTGCCCGATCTGCAGGGGGTTGACATCACCACGGATTCCGGCTCGCATCACGCGGTGGCTTCGGAGGCCTTTGACCTGGGCCTGCACGTGCTCTGCGAAAAGCCACTGGCGGTGACCATCCGCGGCTGCAACATGATCATGGAGGCACAGCGGCGAGCGGGCAAGGTGCTCAGCGTGGCCGAGCAGTTCCGTCGTGATCCGATGTGCCGGCTGACAAAAGCCGTGCTCGACGCGGGCATCATCGGCGATCCGTACATGCTCTTTCAGATCAGCGCCGGCGGCGGAAACCAAATCATCATCCTCCCCTGGCGGCACGACAAGAACCAGGGGGGCATTGTCGTCGATGCCGGGGTGCACACCTGCGACCTTATGCAGTACTATATGGGCGACGCCCGCGAGATCTATGCCCACACCGCCCTGTACGAACCGGTTCGCTACAAGGGATCTCGCATCGGCGTCGCTCACTTTTACGAGCACTGGGTTGGCGAGGTCCCGGACGAGATCGAAGCTACGGCGGTGGATTCGCTCGTCTCCCTCATCCGCTTCGAGAGCGGCGCGACAGGTCAGTGGACGACCTTTGTGGCTGCTCACGGCCGCGGGTTCAGCCAAAGCGGCATCTATGGCAGTGAGGGCTCGCTGCACAGCCCGGGCGCGCGCAATGGAGGGCCGGTCACCGTCTGTCTCGATCGGGGGGGCGAGCTGACCGGGGATGCGGTCCTGCATCTCGTGCCCGATTTCCACTTGGACCCCACGACCGCCCGCCTCTTTGGGGAAGACCGCTGGGGATCGTACGATTTTACCTTCCCGGAAGCCGATCGCAAGCTGGTGGCCGTCGAATACCAGGAGTTTGGCGAGTGCATCGAGACAGGCAGGCGGCCTGAGGTGGATGCCTACGTGGGGCGCAAGGCCCTGGCCCTGGTCAATGCGGCCCTGGAGTCGGGCGTGCTGAACCGGCCCGTCACCCTGGAGGAGGTCGAGTCAGAGCGCACGGCGGTCTACCAGGCCGAGGTCAACGCGTACTGGGGCATCTAGGCAAGGGCGGGCAGAACCGCAGCTCACACGAGGGAAGGGTCCGACGATGGAAGACAAGCTCCGCGTGGGGGTCATTGGCTGTGGTGGCATGGCCAAGAATCACGTCCGCGGTTACTTGAGGTCCGGACGGTATCAGGTGGTTGCGCTCGCCGATCTCAGCGAAGAGGCGATGTCTGGGTATGACACCGAGTTTGGCTTCTCTACCCAGCACTATGAGGACGCCCGGGAGATGTTGGATGCGGAGCGGCCTGACGTGGTCTCGATCGGCGTGTGGCACAAGGGCCACGCGCCGTGGACGATTGCGGCAGCGGCCCGTCGCCCGAAGGCCATCCTCTGTGAGAAGCCAATGGCCGACACGATGCAGGGCGCAGAGCAGATGCGGATAGCCTGCCATCGAAACGACGTCAAGCTCATCGTCGGGCACCAGCGGCGCTTTCTTCCCGCCTACACCCTGGCGCGCGATCTCATCGCGCAGGGCGCGATCGGCGATGTGCAGCTCATCCAATCCTACGGGGCAGAAGGGCTGCCCAACTACTGCTCCCACCAGACGGATATGTTCCGCTACCTGCTCGGCGATGATGAGTGCGAGTGGGTGATGGGAAACGTCGAGCGCAAAACCGATCGATACGAGCGCGGCACGCGCATCGAGGACTGTGCCATCGCCCTCTTTCAGTTTAGGTGCGGCGCGCGAGCGATGATCCTCTGCGAGGTCACCCCGGTCGTCTACCAGGGCGCGCACATCTATGGCAGCGAGGGGATGATCGATCTGTCGACGACCGAGCTGCGCCTCCTGAACGGGTCCGCGGGCGGCGACTGGCAGGTGCATCGCCCGGATGGTGCATTTTACAGGCTGGACGAACAGGGCAGGCGCTTTGAGTGGCTGGAGGGCAGCGCGGCCCAGGTGAACGAGCTGGCGGACTGGATCGAGGGGGAGGTAGAGACGCACCGCGGTCGTGGAGAGAACGGGTTCAAGGCATTGGAAATGATCCACGCCGTGTACGAGTCGGCGCGCTGCCACGAAAAGGTGGTCCTGCCCTTGCAGACCCGGGTGAGCCCCCTCGATCTCATGGTCGAGTCTGGTCACCTTGCCCCGCAGAGGCCGGGTCGGTATGACATCCGTGCCTTCCTCCTGCGCGGCGAGCGGCTGTGGAGCGATGGTTCGCCCGATGGGCCGGACGAGGAGGGTGGTTGATGGGACCCATCCGCATGGCACAGTACGGCACCAAGCACGGGCATGCCGCCGGCAAGTTAAGGGCGATGCTCAAGCACCCAGACGTGCAGGTCGCCGGGGTCTACGAGCCGGACGTTGAACGGCGTCGCCAGCTCTCCGGGGCAGAGGGTCCCTACCGCGAGGTTCGCTGGTACGCCGATGGGGTGGAGATGCTGGAGGACGAGACGATCCTCGCCATCGCCTCAGAGGGGGCCAACGTCGAAAGCCTGGGTCAGACGGAAGAGATCATCGCCGCGGGCAAGCACGCCTGGTACGACAAACCCGCCGGCGAGGAGTGGTCGAGGTGGCAGCACGTCGTGGCCCTGGCCCAGGGTAAGGGCCTGCTTGTCCAGATGGGGTACATGTTCCGCTATCACGACGGCTTTCGGCGCATCGCTGACTGGGTGAGGTCGGGCTTGCTGGGCGATGTGTTCAGTGTGCGAGCACACATGTCCACCTCCCTCTCTGCAGAGGCCTGTCGTCCGATCAGCGCCCACCAGGGGGGTATCTTTTACGACCTGGCAGGCCATATGCTGGACCAGATCGTCTGGATGCTGGGCCGCCCGGAGCGGGTGACCCCGTTCCTGCGGGGTGACGGCGGGCTGGTGCCTGGGTTTGTGGACAACACGCTGGTGGTGCTGGAATACGAGGGGGCCATCGGCTTTGTCGACATCGCGGCGATGGAAGCCAGGCCGATGGCCCGCCGGTTCGAGGTGTATGGGAGAAGGGGCAGCGCGATCCTGGTGGAGCCCTTTGAGCCCGCGCGGTACATTCGTCTCTGCCTGGACGACGCCCGTGACGGGTACGAGCAGGGAGAGCAGCTCGTACCCGTCACCTCACAAAGCCGTCAATCGCTGTATGAACTCGAGCTGGACGCTTTCCTGGCGACGATCACAGGAGAGAGATCTCCTGATCGGTCTCCAGAGCACGAGCTCCTCGTCCAGGAAACGCTGCTGCGGGGGACAGGCGTGATTCACTCCAGGTAGGCCGGATCGCCCATCAGGTGCACATAGCCCGCCAGACGCTGCTGCCGTGCCTGGAAGGCCGCCAGGAGGCCGTCCGCCGTCTCCTCGATGGTCCGGTAGTTGTTGGTGTAGGGGTCCTGCGCAGTGGCCTCGTTGACCTGGGCCACCCAGCCGGCAGGCACAGCCTCGATCCCAGACAGCGCGCCAGCCAGACCACCGGCAACGGCGGCCAGGCAGTCGGTGTCCCGGCCAAAGTTGACCGCGGTCAAGATGGCCTGTTTGGGATCGCCCTGGGTCAAGGCAAACACTGCCAGGCCCTTGGAGACGATCTCGTTGGCCTGGGCAAAGCCATAGTCAAAGTACCGCCCGCCGGTGTAAAAGGTATAGAACTCGTCTCGCATGGCTTCGTGGTCGGTGTGCTTGGCTGCCAGGTCCAGGGCGTGGTCCACCTCCCGCTGGATCGTGTCGTACAGGGCGTACAGGCTGCCCGCCTCTGCGCGATAGTGCACGTACTCCTTGGCCACCTCCAGGACGGATTCCACCGTGGCGTCGGGTTTGCAGGCCTCGGCGATAGATGCGTTGTACAGCGCGGCCCATCGCAGCCCAAAGGAGGTCTCTTTCATATAGACCTGGCCCACCTCAAAGGAATCGTCCGCCGCGCCCTGCGGGTCGCCCGCGTTGATCAACCCCACTGGGTGAGATGCGCGGGCCATGGAGACCACGTTTGGATAGGGCCACAAGCGGCCCATCTCCGAGGGCGGCACGCCTGCCCTCGCCAGTTCGAGCAGCGAACGATCGAACCGTTCCTGCTTGTAGATGATCTTGGCCGGGTCCAGGTCGCGCACCCAGACCGCAACCAGGTCGTGGGCCAGGATGCGGTCCTGCTTTTCGATGATCGCCGTGGCGATCAGCTTCTGGCGCTCAATGCCATCCTCGGTCGTGCCCGGCGGGCGGTTCCAGTCCGTGTACGAGGTATAGTGCCGGTAGGGCAGCAAGGTGTCCACGAACCCGTGCGTCTCTTTGATCCGCTCGGGCAGCCAGCCCTCAACGGGCGCACCCATCGCCGAACCCGCCCAGGATGCGGCGATGCACCCGCGGTACTTGTCTAAAAGTGTGATCATGTCGGCTCCTTGTGTGGTAGCGTGGTGAGATGAGCAGATCTTACCATACTGGATAGAGCAAGTCAATCTTTGCAGGGGAAAACGATATGGGAAAGACGACACTGGCAAATGGATGGAGGCTCAAGCAGCTCAATCCGGTGAGTAAGCTGGACGAATCATGGCTTGCCCGGGATGAAGGATGGCTCGAGGTCCGGAGCATGCCCGCGATGGTGCACGATGTGCTGCTGTCTCACGGGGTCATCGAGACGCCCTGGCTTCCGGGCCGCGCCGAGGCGTGCCGGTGGGTGGCAGAGGGGGACTGGGTCTATGCCCTGCAGTTCACCGTCGAGGACCCCGCCGGACGGCACTACCTGCGGTTCAAGGGGTTGGACACCATCGTCGATGTCTACCTCAACGGCGAGCGGATCGCCCAACACAGCAACATGTTCGTGCCCCTGCGGGTGGATGCAACCGGCCATCTCTGCCAAGAGAACACGCTGCTCCTGCATTTTCACACCGTGTTCGATCAGTCCAGCGGGAGGGCGGAGCCGATCCGCTTCCTGGACGGTGACCGCAGCCGCCCGGTACGCAGGCCGAACAACAACTATAACACGTATCTGGGACCCAATCCTTACTACTCTCGGGTTGGGGTATTCGACCACGTGGTCCTCGAGGCAGTAGGCGCGGCTGAGATGAGCGAGGTGCTCGTCGATGCGGCGCTGAGCGAGGACCTCGACGAGGGGGTGGTCGAGGTCCTGGTCGAGGGCACCAGCCTCACGGAGGACCTACGCCTTGAGCTCGCCCTCCTGGATGCGGATGGGAGGGTCGTAGAGACAGAGACCGTGCCGCTCGGTGTGTCTGATGGGGCGTACCGCGGCGAGACTGCGATCCGCATCGCCGGCCCAGAACTGTGGTGGCCGCGGGGCTATGGGGATCAATCGCTGTACGGGGTACAGGTGACCCTCATCGCCGATGGAAAGGCCGTGCACCAAGAGCTGCGCACCGTTGGCTTCCGGCGCATCACCATGCCCGAGCCGCTGCACTTTGCGGTCAACGGTCAGCCTGTCCGGCTGTGGGGTGGAAACTGGGTCTCTCCGGATTGGGTCACCGCGGTATGGAACCGGGACAAGGTGAGGCGGCTCCTGGACGCCGCCGAGAACGCCCACTTTAGCGCCTTCCGCGTCTGGGGGGTCGTCGAGTCTCCCGACGACGACTTTTACGAGTTGGCCGACCGGCGTGGGTTCTTGCTTTGGCAGGACTTTCACGCCCTGCCCTTGCTGCCCGATGACACCAGCCGTGCGATCTGCCGGGAGGAGGCCGCACACCTGGTCAAGCGTCTCAAGCATCATCCCTCGATCGTGCTGTGGTGCGGGGGCAACGAGGCTGCCATGTGGCACGAGAGCGAGTTCGGCGGACCCGGAGGAGAATGGCCAGGCCGCGTGCCTGCCGAGCAGGATGTGGGAGAGGTCTGCGGGCAACTGGATCCGGCGCGGGTCTACCTGCCCAACTCGCCCTACTATGGGATCGACGCCAACGATCCAAAGCAGTGGGATACCCATGGCTACACCAACATGTGGTACGTGCCGGGCTATGACTACCTGGTTTTCGCCAGTGAGGACACGCGCATCGCCGCGCCCCCGCTGCACAGCTTGAAGCGATTCTTCGCTCCTGGCGATCTCTGGCCCGAGGACTATACGCCGGTGTACAGGCACGGGAACGAGCATCCCTGGCCCGAGAGCTGGATGCGCTACACGACCAGCACCAGTTGGCGAAAGACCGGACCTGTGGAGCAGTTCTATGACGCCACGGATCCCGCAGAGCTCGTCTACCGGCTCGGGATGGCCGAATCGCTGTACTACCAGGACACGGTCGAACGCCAGAGGCGCGGCAGGCCCGCTGGCGAGGACCCCGATCGACGGACCTGCGGCGGCTACCTGGTCTGGAAGTACAACGACTCCTGGCCACAGATCTACAGCGGCAAGGTGGACTACTTTGTCGAGCCCTACATCCCCTACTATGCGATCAGGCGCGCCTATGCCCCGGTCCTGCTTTCCATCGACGTGGGCACCTACGTCTGGGTGTGGGTGGTCAACGACAGCGCTGCGCCGGTGGAGGGAGAGGTCACGGTTCAGCTCTTTCACCTCTACGACAATGCCGTGGCGAACGAGATCACTCGCCCGGTCAGGGTGAAAGCGGACCACTCAATGGAGGTCGTGCGCCTCGACCAGGCAGGCATCGGCACCTTTCACCGCGACCACATTCTCTACGCCTGCTTGCGCGACACAGAGGGCCGAGCCATTGCCAGGGCCAACGCCCTGGGGGACATCGAGCGCCGGGTCACCTTTCCCGATGCCAGGCTGGATGTGCGGATCGAGGAGGGCGCATTGGCGATCACCACCGACCGCTTCGCCCGCAGCGTGGTGCTGGAAGGAGATGGGGACGGAGACCCGTTCGGGTGGCTGTTCGAGGACAACTGGTTCGATCTGCTGCCCGGTGAGGTCAAGCGCGTGCGTGTGCTTGGGCGGCAGGTGCGGGGCCGGATCACTGCCCGCGCCTGGTACTCGCTCCAGGCAACGACGGTGGACTGGCGCAGGTAGTCCCGGATCGCGGGGGTCGGGCAGCGCACTGCTGGGGGACGTCCTGGCGGGGGCCGTCCGATTTCGATCTGCGGGGCGTCGGTGGTATACTGCGCACACGGAGGGGCGAGCCGTTCGGAAGCCTGTCCTCTGGAAAGCGATCGAGCGCCAGTGGGCAGGGTCACAGGAGAGGGGTGGTGAAGGGAATGACCCGGATCGTGCGCATCGAGTGGGCTCAACTCGTCGGACAGAGGCCGCGCGCAGCGGGCTGCAACGCACGCCTGGGCGAGCACGGGCAGCGGGTGAGCGTGCCCCTTGCCCGGGTCACGACAGACGAGGGGGTGAGTGGGTTTGGCTGGTCACCCATCGCGTACGATCGGGCCGCCGGCCTGATCGGATGCTCTCTCGACGAGATGTTCGACCCGCAGGGCGGCGTCCGCGAGCGGTTCCGTGCCCTGGATCACCCTCTCTGGGATCTGGCGGGGCAGCTTGTAGGGAAGCCGGTATATGCCCTACTCGGCGGGCAGGCCGGCGAGGGAGGGGGCTATCGCGTTCCCTGCTATGACACGTCGCTGTATATGGACGACCTGCACCTGGAGGACGATGGGGCCGCAGCCGCATGCATTGTCTCGGAGGCCCAGGAGGGGATGGCGCGCGGGCACCGTTCGTTCAAGATCAAGGTCGGGCGCGGCGCGATGCACATGCCCTTGGAAGCTGGGACGCGGCGCGACATTCTCGTCATCCACGCGGTTCGGGAAGCGGTCGGGGCAGGTGCCAGGATCATGCTCGACGCAAACAATGGCTACAACCTCAACCTGACCAAGCACGTGCTGGCAGAGACCGCAGATGCCAGAGTGTACTGGATCGAGGAGCCGTTCCACGAGGACGGGCGGCTGTATGCCGACCTCAAGGGTTGGCTTGCCGTGCGTGGGCTGGAGGTGTTGATCGCCGACGGGGAGGGCGACGCGTCGCCTCACCTGTTGGAGTGGGCGCGCGATGGGCTGATCGACGTGGTGCAGTACGACATCCGTTCCCCGGGCTTCTCTCGCTGGCTGGAGTTGGGACCGCAGTTGGACGGGTGGGGGGTGCGCTCTGCGCCGCACCACTATGGTGGGATGTACGGCAATTACAGCGCGTGTCACGTGGCGGCGCGCATTCGGGGGTTCGAGTTCGTAGAGTGGGATGAAGCGGCGGTCCCCGGCCTGGACCCCTCGGCGTATCGGATCTCAGAGGGATACGTCCACGTGCCGAACCTGCCGGGCTTTGGCCTGAGGCTCGACGACAAGGTCTATGCGCGGGCCGTGGAGGAGAACGGGTACACGACCAGCGATGAAAGGTCTATTCCCCCAAGGCGTTGAGAGGACCGGAGAGGACGGACACATCATGTCAAGGGAGCGAGTGGCGATCGTCAAGGTAGTGGAACAACGCATCGATGAAAGCCTGAGGCAGATCGTGGATCTGCTCGGTGGCTTGAGCGACATCGTGCCCCGCGGCAGCCGCGTGTTGGTCAAGCCCAACCTGGTTTTTTCCCCCACGGACCGCGGCATCACTCATCCCGAGCTGATCGAGGCCGTTGTGCGGCTGGTGACCGGGGCATCTCCTGGGGAGATCATGATCGGCGAGGGCTCGGCAGACGTGTACACGACCCAGGGATACCGCTTCCAGGGCCTGGGGCGCATCGCGGCACGCTACGGCGCGCGCCTGGTGGACCTCAACCTGGAGGAGGGCGTCAAGAAAGCGGTACCGGCTGGACTGGGACGGGAGTACATCATGGTCCCCAGGGCGGTCGCCGAGAGCGATGTGTTCATCTCGCTCCCCGTGTTCAAGCTTTGGGGGAGCAGTCCGCTCTCGCTGAGCCTCAAGAACCTGATCGGCCTCTACGGCGCGCGCTACTATGGCCACAACAAGGACTCGCGCCAGCGGGCGGGCGATCCAGGGTACGCCCTGCCCGGCGAAGTGGGACGTGAGCTGGGAGCGCACCAACCCAGCGTGCCGGTGTCGATCTGTGCCCAGAACTCGGTCGTCGAGACCCACCTGGCGATCATTGACGCCCTGGAGGGCGGGGACGGGCGGGGCAACTGGATGCGGCTCAACACGCTGATCGCCGGGAGGAACCCGGTGGCCACGGACACGGTGGCCTGCCAGATGGCGGGCGTGACGGCGAGCGAGCACGAGCAGTACTGTCTCTGTGCCCAGCGCGGGCTCGGACCGTGCACAATGGACGAGATCGAGGTCGTGGGTGCCGGGCTGGAGGAGGTCTCCTTTGAGCTGGCGCGCCTGCACGACAACGTGCTCGAGATGCCGGTCGGCTTCTGCCTCGACCTGCTGAGCACCGGTGAGCTGCTGCAGATCCAGCGGGCGCTGCACCTCTACGGCCTGGTGGAGCCCGGTGCCCCTACACTGGAGGAACGAGATGCCTTGCTGGCGATGTTGAGCGAGGTTCTCTCGTCTGAGGGATACTATGGGCGGGCGCTGGCACAGTGCACGGACTATGCCCGGGCCCTGCTGCGGATCATTGTCGTGGAGGGCGGCACCTCCAGCAGCCTCGTGGCCATAGAGAAATCCTTTGGCGAGCAGCTCAGCGGCCTCTACTACTATCCGTCCTATCGCTGTCTCACCCGGCTGGGCCTGGCCTATGCCGTCGACAGCGCCACGCGCCCCTACTACCTGGTGCCCGAAGGCATCGTCGATGCGCTGCAGCGTTTCCCTTGAGGTGCCAGGCACCTGCCAGGTGCCTGGCACCTTCGGTCCATCAGGGAATGATCAGCGTCTTGATCGAACGCTGCGTGTCCAGGGACTCTGCCTCCCGGGCGAACACGTCCGCGATCTCGTCCAGCCTGTAGCGGTCCGAGTGCTCGAGAAGGATCTCGATGTCAAAGACCCCTCGCTGCACGGCCCTGTATGCTTCCCTCGCGTTCTCGATGGCCTGCAGCTTGGTATAGTGCATCGCGTTCAGGTTGCGCACCTCTAGGCCATCCTCGTGGAAGCGGTGGAAGCAGAACTCGGGGACGGGGGCATAGTTGTCCCCGTACAGGGCGAGGATGCCGTTGTGTGCGACCATGCCCAGGGCCTGAACGAGGCCGATCCCCGTACCGCCAACAGCCTCCACGGCGACGTCCACTCCCTCTCCGCCGGTCAGATCGTTCACCGCCTGGATGGGATCGTCCTCGCGCGCGTTGATCGTCGCGTGGGCGCCCAGTGCCTTGGCCAGGTCCAGCTTTCCGTCGACGACGTCGATCGCGATGACCTGTGACGCACCGGACTTGAGCGCGCCCTGCAGCATCACATTGCCCGCAAACCCGGCGCCATTGACCGCCACCGTATCTCCGAGCTTGACGCCCATGTGGATCGCGGCCCAGGCGGCACACGTCAGGGCCTCGTACAGGCATCCCACCTCAAAGGACACGCCCTCGGGAATGGGCTGCACGCGGTCGATATCCGCCACCCAGTAGTCGGTGTAGGTAGGGTACACCAGGCTGCCCACCCGGTCGCCCACCGAGACCTTACCACCGCCCCAGTATTCTTTGACCGCAGAGCCCACTTCTAGGATCGTGCCTCCACCTTCGTGACCGAGGGGTCCTATCGGATAGGCGTGCTTTGTACAGCCGGTACCGAGGCGATGGGCGCGCTCGTCAGGCCGTCCTCGGGCCTCATCCTGGGGCCTCACGCCGATCCCCCGGTAGTGATATCTCTCTGAACCACACACCGATGCCTGGTGTGTCTTGACCAACACCTGATTGGGCCCAACGTCGGGCAGCGTCACGGTGTCGATGGTGATCTCGCCAATGTCAAGGGTTACGACTCTGGTTTCCACGGATGTCCTCTCCTTATTCCTGTGTCCCACCTTCGCTCCCGAGTATGGCCCGGACCTCGGCGGCCTCGCTCGCGTTCAGCTTCCACGCAGCCGCGCGTGCGTTGGCTGCGATCTGCTCCGCGCTGCTGGCTCCGGTGATGACCGTAGCGACGACCGGCTCGGCCAGCAGCCAGGCGATTGCCAGGTCGGCCAGCGTGTGCCCGCGCTGCCGGGCGTACTCGGTGAGCTTTCCGATCGTGACATAATTGGCCGGCGTGCCGTACCTGCCCAGGTAGCGCCGCGTGCGCTCGAACGCCGCCGCGCGGCTGTCCGCCGGTGGTGGCTCGCCCGGCGAGTACCGCCCGGCCAGCAGGCCATTGGCCAGGGCAAAGTAGGGGAGCAGGCCGACGTTCCTCGCCCGGCAAAAGGGCAGCAGCTCCGCCTCCGCCTCGCGCTCGAGCAGGTTGTAATGCGCCTGCGTGGTGACAAAGCGCGCCCACCCGTAGCGGTCTGCGAGGTCGTTGCAGGTGCAGATCTGCCAGGCCTGGTACTGCGAGGAGCCGATGTAGCGCACCTTGCCCGAACGCACCAAGTCTTCCAGCGTGCGCATGGTCTCTTCCATCGGCGTTTCCGGATCGTAGAGATGGATCTGGTAGAGGTCGACGTGGTCGGTGCGCAGGCGGCGCAAGCTGGCTTCGAGGGCGTTCATCAGGTTGTAGCGCGACGCGCCCCAGGCGTTCGGCCCATCCCCCAACCGCTGGCAGCCCTTGGTCCCCAGCACGATCCGCTCCCGAACGCCCTCCAGGGCAAGGCCCAGGAACTCCTCGGCGAGCGGCTTGCCATCGTACCAGGTGCCATAGATGTTGGCGGTGTCGATGTAGTTGATCCCGCTGTCGAGCGCGGCAGCGACGATCCGCTTGGCCGCCCCCCGGTCGACCCGCCCGCCCCACTGTCCCCCCGTGCCCAGGCTGACTGCCGATACCCTGACCCCCGTTCCGCCCAGCTTCCGGTATTCCATCTCGATCTCCTCTTTCCTCAGATCCCGACGACCGTGGGGAGAAAGCAAAGGCTACGCGTCCGCGTGGGGGACGGGTGCTCTGCGCAGGACGCCCTGCTGCTTGCAGAGGACCCACATCACCCCGGAACCAGCCACGCTCAGCCCGGCGCCCAGCAGAAAGATGGCTCGATATCCCATCGCAGCGATGACATAGCCGCCCAGCAGGCTGGTCGAGCCAAAGCTCAGGCCCATCGCCATCGACGCTGCGCCGTAAGCCAGCGCGCGCCACCGCGTGTCCACCAATTCCATCTGGAAGACCTGGAGGGCAGGAAGCCGCACCGCTGCCAGGGCCAGGATGCCTGTACTCCCAAGGCCCACGGCTGCCCAGTGAGGCGCCAGGGCCAGGGGCAGCAGGCTGATCCCCATGCCCAGGGAGACGACCATCAGCGTCCACCCATCCCCGCGATAGCGGGCCAGTCGTGGGGCCAGCAGAGGCGACAGGATCGAAACGAATTGGCCTACGCTGGTGATCAGCCCGATCGTGGAAGCGGGTAGGGCCAGGACCGTGTCCATGTAGGCGCTGCAAAACGCCCGGCAGACCGCCCACGCAGAGTGGCTCAGGTAGACGTACGCGAGCATCAGTGCGACAGGCAATACGGGGAACTTTGCGAGCCCCTCCGCCTGCCGGAAGGGGGCCGGTCGCTCCAGCGTGCCCAGCCGGGTGAGCGGGGTGAGCGCCGCCAGTCCGACGACCGCGCTCACCCAGATCCCATATCCGTATGGCCTCGGCCCGTCCAGCGACAGAGCGAACGCGCTGGCGAACAGGCCGGGCAGCACACCGCCGATGGTGGTCCCAAGGAAGGTGCCAATCCCCTTGATCACGCCGTTGATCGCGTAGGCGTGGTTCCGCTCCCTGTCCGTGGTCACGGACATCAGCGCGGGTACCAGGTTCACGTTGAACATCGACCAACCGGCAATAAGCACCATCTGAGATGCGATCGGCCAGAACTCCCCTACCTGCGCGGGCAGGTGCTCGGTCAGCGGCAGCACCACCATCCCGGCGATCGTGACCAACCCGCCGGCGAGCATGATCCGGCGCACGCCAAAGCGCCTGCTCAATGCCCCGCTGGGCAGGCCCATACTCGTATACGTGAACGCGCCAGCGGCGCTAAACAGACCCACGTACTCGGGCCCGTGCCCCAGGCGCAGGACATAGAGCACCCGGAGCAGAGTGTGGATGCCAAAGAAGCTGCTGGCCATAAGTCCCGACGTGGCGATCAGCAGCCGGGTCTCGCGGTTGAATTGGGACAGGGTGCGTAGTCTCAGGTTCACGTACGGCCTCGCGGCTGAGCCGGGTGGAGAGGGAGAGGACACGCAGGATGGACGGCGTATCCCCTCGTATTCTGTGCACGCGCTCGCGCGCTTCTCAAGAAAAAAGCGCTTCGTGCCGATCCTATCCTCAGGTGTGGAAGCGCTTGCGTCAGCGATTGTACACCGTGTGAGAGAGTGCGTCAAGTAGTCTCTGCGCTGCAAGGGGTTCTCCGCGGTGGGCTGGAGAGGTTTGGGCCGCGGACCGTAGATGCCTACATACACCGTCCACGGTTCGAGCTGTATGACCTGGAGCAGGACCCGGACGAGGTGACCAATCTGGCCGGAAGACCCGAGTACGCGGAGATGGTGGACGCGTTCTGCGCCAAGCTGAGGCAGTTCCAGGAGGATACCGAGGATCCCTGGCTGCACAAGTGGGTATACGAGTGATCCGCCATACAAGCGCGCTGCAGCAGGGGTACACGCCAGCCCAGCGGGAGCAATAAAAGGTCACGGCTGAGGGTCTCTCTGCTGCGGGGGCTCGCTGCAAACGCGCGCTCCGCGCAAGTGAGTGACTTGCGCGGAGCACTTTGAGTCGGGCAGTTCGATCGTTGCCGAGCGATCCCTAGAACATCTTCCGATCGCTGGTGTAGATGCTGCCATCGAGTCCTTGCTCGACGGCGATGTCCTTGCCCTCTGCCGCCCAGAGGAATCCCCGGCGCATCAGTTCCAGCGCCTCGGGAATGTCAAAGATGTCGGCGTGGTGCCCCAGCGAGTTATAGTACACCCTTCCGACTCCCCAGCGCTTGGTCCAGACGACCGGTATGTCTACCGCGCGATTCGAGGAGTGATACCAGGTCACGGTCGGGAAACGGGTGGTGGCCAGGACCTCGACGGCCGGATCCACGTGAAGATAGTACTGCTCGCTGCTGACCTGAAAGTCCTGGATGTCCGCAACCAGAGGGCTGGAGCTTTGCTTGATGTTCACCACATAGTTCACCCCATCGCCGCCGGGATGGGATACCCAGTTGCCCCCAGTGATGAACTGCCACTGCACGCTGGTGCGGAATGCGTCGCACATTCCTCCGTGGCATCCGGCGATGCCCGTTCCGTTGGTTACAGCGTCGCTGACGGCAGCGCACTGTTCCCGGCTGATCTCTCCCATCGTCCACACGGGCACGATGAGGTGCAGCCCGCCGAGCTTTTCGGCATTCTCAAGGGATTCCAGCGTATCAGAGACCTCTACAGAGAACCCCTCGCCCACTAGCGTGCGTCTAAAGACTTCGGCAACCTGTTCTGGCTCGTGACCGAGCCAGCCGCCCCAAACGATCAGTGCTTTCCTTGTCATGTTTTCGCTCCTTTGGACAGTTGTACCGATGTGATGGGAAACGGGCAAAAGCCAGCGCCTGTGTCTCGACGTCGTGGGTCGTACCGCTGCTCCAGCGGATCGATGGCCCGCTGTGAAACGATCGCCAGCCACAGGACCAGCATATCTTGCGCCAAAGCATACGGCAGTTGGCGCATTCTGTCAAATCGCGCTTGTCCTCAGGGTCGCATGGGGCTCGTCCGGAATGCCCCCTACCTCAATCACCCTCGCGGCTCCGCCACGGGGGAGGGAATGGGGCTGCTGCATGCAAAGTCAGACCGAGCCGTAGCAGGCGTATCCCTATGCGCCGGGCATGCATTGCAAAGTGTGCTTTTTGTGGTACAATAAAGGCAGGGCCATGGCACCGCGTGGCCCTTTGGCGTGATAGCTGTGGTTGGCAAAGGGCGGTGCGTGTGGCGTCCCTGGTCCCGCAAGAGCCGTGGTGCCGGCGCGGGGGGCCGGCAAGGACGCGTGAGGAAAGCAAGCTGAAAGGAAGGGGCGTGAAGATCCCTCTCAGGCAGTATTGGCAGCTCCTGGTCACCTATCTGAAGCCGCAGTGGTCCCTGTCTCTGCTGTTAGCCGGGCTGCTGTTCAGCAACATCGGCCTGCAGTTGGTCAACCCGCAGATTATGCGGGGCTTTATCGACACCGCCAAGTCGGGTAGTGGCATAGACACGCTCTGGCAGTCAGCCCTGCTCTTTATGGGCGTGGCCCTGGCACAGCAGATCGCCTCTGTGTGGGCCACTTATGTCAGCGAGAACGTGGGCTGGACGACCACCAACGCCCTCCGGGCAGACGTGGCCGAGCACTGCCTTTACCTCGATATGTCCTTTCACAACGCCCGCACGCCCGGCGAGATGATCGAGCGCATCGACGGCGACATCACCGCCCTGTCTAACTTTTTCTCGCAGTTCGTGGTCCAGGTCTTTGGCAATGCGCTGCTGCTGGTCGGCGTGCTGGTCCTGCTCTACCGTGAAGACTGGCGCGTGGGCCTCTCGCTCAGTGTCTTTGCCGCCATTGCCCTCGCCGCCCTGTGGCGCATGCGCGATCTGGCCTCCCCGCACTGGAAGGCCGAGCGCGAGGCCAGCGCCGAGCAGTTCGGCTTTCTGGAGGAGCGCCTGGCGGGCACCGAGGACATCCGTTCCTCCGGAGCCAAACCCTACGTCATGCGCCGCTTCTACGGCCTGATGCGCGACCTGATGCGCAAGACGTTCAAAGCGGTGATGATGTTCAACATCATGATCAACCTGATCGAGTTTCTCTTTGCGGTCAGCAACGCCGTTGCCTTTGCCATGAGCGCCTATCTCTACTCTCAAGGGACCATCACGATCGGCACGGTGTACATCATCTTCTACTATAGCAATATGCTGATGATGCCCATCAACCGCATCACCCGGCAGATGCAGAACCTGCAGCAGGCGGGGGCCAGCATCAGCCGCATCCGCGAACTGATGGACACTGAGCGCAAGGTCATAGAGACGGACAAGATGGGGGCGGTAGCGATCGGACCCGGCCCGTTGGCCGTGCAGTTCAAAGAGGTCTCCTTTGGGTACGATGATGCAAAAACAAAGGACTCGGAAGAGAAAGAAGCCGAGTCTGAGGCGGGCGATGCTCCCGCGGAGGGTGAGCAGCCGAAGGAGAAAGAGATGGTCCTGCACGACATCTCGTTCAACCTGCAGCCGGGCACGATCCTCGGCCTGTTGGGGCGCACGGGCAGCGGCAAGACCACGCTCACACGGCTGATCTTTCGTCTCTACGACCCCGACCAGGGAGCGATTACGTTGTCGCAGAACGGTACAGCGGCGGACATCCGCGAGATGTCCCTGCTCGATCTGCGGCAGCGGGTGGGCATGGTCACGCAAAACATCCAGCTCTTCCACGCCACCGTGCGGGATAACCTGACCTTTTTCGACGAGAGCATCTCCGACGAACGGATCTTGCAGGTGATCCAGGACCTGGGCCTGGGCGACTGGGTCGACTCTCTCTCTGACGGCCTGAACACGAAGCTGGAATCGGGCGGGGGCGGACTGTCGGCGGGCGAGCAGCAGCTCCTGGCCTTTACGCGCATCTTTCTCAAGGACCCCGGGCTGGTCATCCTTGACGAGGCCTCTTCGCGCCTGGACCCGGCGACGGAGCACCTGATCGAGCGCGCGGTCGACAAACTTGTGGAAAACCGCACCGCGATCGTCATCGCCCACCGGCTGGGCACGGTGCAGCGCGCCGGCGAGATCATGATCCTCGAAAGCGGGCACATCCGCGAGTACGGCGACCGGGCGCGCCTGGCCACTGACCCAACCTCACGCTTCTACAGCCTGCTGCAGACGGGCATGGAGGAAGTATTGGCATGAGTGATATCGAAACCAAGTCCAAGACCGAGGATGAACAGGACGACCTGCCCAGGCTGCCGACCTGGAAGTACCTGGGCAAGCTGATGCTGTTCCAGCCGTGGCTCTTTGTGGCCTTGCTGGTGGTGAATGTGGTGGTCTTTGCGGTTGGGTTCCAGGTCACGGGATTCATCATGCGCGCCTTTTTCGACACCCTGACCGGGGATGCCCAGGTCAGCTACAGCCCGTATGCGTTGGCCGCGTTGGTTGTGGCCGTCGCCCTGGCACGCACAGGCTTTATCTTTGGGGACATTAGCCTGCACGTGTTCAACCGCTTTATGCTCGGTGCGCTGCTGCGCAAGAACATGTTCAGCAGCATCCTCGACCGGCCCGGTGCGCGCGCTGTGCCGGGCTCACCCGGGGAGGCGATCAGCCGATTCCGCGGAGACGTGCAGGAGTTCTCGGGGTTCATCGTCGAGGCTGTCTTTCCGTTCTCATTTGGCATCTTTGCCATCGTCTCCATGGTGGTGATGATGGGCATCAACTCTCGCATCGCGATGATCGTGTTCTTGCCCCTGCTCGCAGTGACCGTCCTCGCCAACCTGGCGGTCAAACGCTTCGAGGCCTACCGCAAGGCACTGCGCAAGGCCACGGGCATCATCACTGACTTTGTCGGCGAGATGTTTGGTGCCGCGCAGGCGATCAAGGTGGCGACTGCAGAGCAGCGCATGCTCCGGCACTTTCGCGAGCTGAACGAGGTGCGGCGCAAGGCAGCCCTCAAGGACCGCATGTTCCACGAGCTGTTCCACTCTGTCTTTTGGAACGCGATCAACCTGGGCACCGGTGCCATCCTGATGCTTTCTGGGCAAGGGATCCGCGCGGGCACGTTCACCGTGGGTGATTTCGCCCTCTTTGTCTACTACCTGGGCTTTGTCACCGAGTTTACGGGGATGCTAGGCGGATTCTGGGCCTGGTACAAGCAAGTGGGCGTGTCGCTCGGACGAATGGTCAAGCTGCTGCAGGGCGAGCCCGCGGAGACCCTGGTCGAGCACGGGCCAGTTCACATGCGCGGTGAATTGCCCGAGGTGCCGTACACCGTCAAGACCGAGGGGCATCGTCTGGGCTCCCTCACGGTCAAAGGGCTGACCTGCACGTATCCCGACACCGGGCGTGGGGTCCAAGATATCGATCTGTACCTGGAGCGGGGCACGTTTACCGTCATCACCGGGCGCGTTGGCTCGGGCAAGACGACCCTGCTCAGGGCGCTGCTTGGCCTGCTGCCCAAGGACTCGGGTGAGATCTATTGGAACGGCGAGCTGGTCCAGGTCCCGGCATCGTTCTTTGTGCCACCGCGCAGCGCCTACACCGCGCAGGTCCCGCTGCTTTTTAGCGAGTCACTGGGGGACAACATCCTCATGGGCCTGCCTGAAGACAAGGTAGACATTCAGGAGGCGGTCCGCCTGGCGGTAATGGAGGACGACCTGGCCGAACTGGAGCACGGCCTGGGGACGATGCTTGGTGCCAAGGGGGTCAAGATCTCTGGCGGGCAGCGCCAGCGCACGGCAGCGGCGCGCATGTTTGTGCGCGACCCCGAGCTGCTGGTCTTTGATGACCTCTCCAGCGCGCTCGACGTAGAGACGGAGCGGACGCTCTGGGAGCGGGTGTTCGAGCAGCGCGATGCGACCTGCCTGGTTGTCTCCCACCGGCGCCCGGCGCTGCGCCGCGCTGACCAGGTCATCGTCCTCAAGGACGGTAAGATCGAGGCTCAGGGCACGCTGGATGACCTGCTGGAGACGTGCGAAGAGATGGTGCGGCTGTGGCAGGGGGACGTCGGTGTGCCAGAGCCCGCAGCACGCGAGCCTGTTGCCTCGTTGGCGGACTAGCAGCCTGTCGGAGAAACCCGGTTTCTTATCCCTGCATCAAGGTTCCAAGGAGGATTCTAGCCTATGGTGACGGTACTGGATCAAGACACGGTAGC
>JADHXD010000024.1 GCA_016783145.1 Anaerolineae bacterium | reverse complement strand
GGGTATCGCTACTATGACATCAAGGGTGTCGTACCACAGTACCCCTTTGGCCATGGGCTCTCCTACACCGGCTTTGAGCTGAGCAACCTGCGATTGAGCGGGGATGTCCTGGATCTGGGCCGGAGAGAGGTCCTGACCGTCTCGGTCGATGTGACAAATATGGGGGACCGTGCGGGCAAGGAGGTCGTCCAGCTCTACATCTCGGACGCAGAGTCTACGCCTCACAAGCCGATCAAAGAGCTAAAGGGATTCAGCAAGGTCTACGTTGAGGCGGGAGAGACCCGGACTGTAGAGATGACGATCGACAAGAGGTCTCTTGAGCACTATGATCCCAGGGCGTGCGCCTGGTGTGTGGAGCCCGGGGTGTTCCGGGTGCTGGTGGGAACGTCTGCCGCGGACATCCGGCTGACCGCCGAGTTCCGGGCCAGAGGCGTGAACCCCTACGGGTACGGCCCGGATACAGAGATCGCCAAGGTGATGTCCGACGATCGGGCCGTGGCGGTGCTGCAGAAGCACCTGCCTGAGGGATCGGTCTCCCGGCAGGCGATGGGAATGGAACTCTAGTACGCGCCTCACCGTCCCCTGGAGGCGGTCTGGACCTCCCGCTTTGACAGAGCTCTGCAGGACAGGTCCGAAGAAGAGAGAGCCGAGATCAAGCGGCAGGTCTACCGCGAGCTGGCGGCGATCGAGAGTTAGGGGCACACGCAGCCAGTTCCGACTGCTGCCCAGATGGAAGGAGAACACGTGGGAGACAGCGTACCGAGAATCACCGAGATCCGTACCGTGCCATTGCAGGAACCGCGCCGTAACGTCCCACTGGACACGAGCAGGAATGACTACACCTTGCTCATCGTCCGCACGGACGCGGGCCTGACTGGCATCGGCAGCAGCTACACGAGCACAGACCTGGTCAGGGCTGCCCTTGGGCGGATGCGAAACCTGTACATTGGCGAGATCGCGATCGAACCCCAGCGCGTCCACGAAAAGCTGGAGCAAAGCGGTTTTTGGTGGGGGCGGGGAGGTACCATAACGCACACGATCAGCGGCATCGACATCGCTCTCTGGGACATCTTTGGTCAGGCCACTGGACAGCCCGTGAGCCGGCTGTTGGGTGGAATCTACCGCGATCGGGTCAAACCGTATGCCTCCCTGAGCTTTGGCGCTCACAGAGAGCACTCGGGGCTCGTGGATGCCCTGCAGCAGGCGATGGCGCGCGGTTTCCGGGCGTTCAAGTTGGGTTGGGGAGCGTTCGGGCGTACCGGGAATCCAGCGGATGATGAGCGGCTGGTCAAGACCGCGCGGGAGACCGTCGGCGAACTCGAGATCATGATCGACCCGGGGGGCTCACAGCAGTTCTGGCCCCACGGGTACAAGTGGGCCCTGCGCACGGCCGAGATGCTCGACGACTATGGCGTGGTCTGGTTCGAGGAAGCACTTCCCCCCGACGATCTTGAGGGGTACAAGGCACTTCGGGAACACGCCAGGGTCATGATCAGTGCCGGCGAGGTCTTTACCCGGCGGCAGAGCTTTGTCCCCTTTCTCGAGGGGGGAGCATGGGACATCGTGCAGCCCGACTGCACCAAGGTCGGAGGGCTTACCGAGGCCCTGCACATCGCCTGGATGGCATACCGTCACAATATCCTGACCGTTCCCCACGGCTGGAATACGGCCATCGGGGTAGCCGCCGATATGCACCTGATCGCTGCCTTGCCCGTGGGCAAGTGGATCGAGTTCCATCAGCCTTCTGCGGTGATCGACGACATCGTTGAGGAGCCCTTTGCCCTGGATGGTGACGGCATGCTGGCCGTGCCCACTGGCCCAGGTCTGGGGATCGCGCTAAACTGGGACGGGATCGAGAGACTCTCCGGTGGGATGGCGAGCAAGGCCGAGCAGGCAGGGTAGGCGACCTGCTTGTGCCCGATGCGGGTCAGTTCCATTCGGAGCATCAACAGAGGAGGCGGCGGAATGCTGGATCTCTTGTTCAAGGGAGGCTGGGTAGTCGATGGACTCGGAACGCCCGCCTACCGGGCCGACGTCGGGGTCGCTGGTGGCAAGATCAGCGCGGTGGGCGATCTGGACGGAGCGGAGGCAGTGCGCACGATCGACTGTCAGGGGCTGTGCGTCTCTCCCGGGTGGGTCGACATCCACGGCCACGCCGATTGGTCCGTGCTGGAGCATCCCATCGGCCTCAACCTGCTCATCCAGGGCTGCACGCTGACGGTCGCCGGCAACTGCGGAGGCGCACCGGCGCCCGTGTGCGGTCGCGCCAGCGAGATGCTCCGGCGAGCCGAGCTGCGCGGCTTGGGCAGGCACGAGGGCATGTACCAACGGGTTCCCGGTGCCGTCTGGGACATGGCGGCCTATCTCGACGAAGTGGAGCGAGAGCGGCCCGGGGTGAACTATGTACAACTGGCCGGACACAACCAGCTTCGCAAGTGCGTGATGGGAGATGACCCCAGGAAGGCGGCCGAGCACGAGGTCGAAGAGATGGCGAGACTTCTCGAGCAGTCCCTCGATCAGGGGGCTTTTGGCATGTCTTCAGGGCTGGTCTTTATCCCCGGCTGCTGGTCCGATACACAGGAGCTGATCGCGCTGGCCAAGGTCGTAGCACGCTATGACGGGCTCTATGCCTCGCACATCCGCGGGGAACGGGAGACGAACATCCAAGCCACGCAAGAGTTCATCGACATTGCGGAGCAGGCCGGTGTGCGAGGCCAGATGTCGCATATGCAGAGCAAATACCCGGTTTACGGAAACAATGTGATGAAAATGGAGCTTCTGGCGCAGGCTCGACAGAGAGGGGTCGACGTGACGGTCGACAGTGAGGCGTTCCCCGACTGCAGTGCCACCCCCGGCAGCTTTCTCCAGATCTACCACTATACGCCGGATCAGCTTGCCGAGCGGCTTCGCGACCCAGAGTCGCGCAGCGAGATCAAGCGTACTATGCGCTCGGTCCATCCGTGGCACCCACTGGGCCGATTTGGGCCGGGTGGCGTGCCCTTCCGGCGCGCCTGGGATCGGGTGATCATCTGGGACTGTCCTCACGATCAGAGTCTGCGGGGCAGGTCAGTGGCGGGCGTGGCCGCGCTACGGGGGATCGACTCTGAGGACGTGCTCTTTGACCTGGCCCTGGCGGAGGGCGGGAGGGGTCCTCGCTTTGTCCACGACTATATCGAGGACGATCACTTTCGAACGGCATCCTGGGAGCACTGTATCTTTCCCAGCGTCGACACCGGACTCTACGATCCTGCCGAGCGCCTCAGCGCCCTCGATCTGCGCTACTGGCTGGAGACCCGCTATCCGGGTACCATCGGTCTCTTCCCACGTGTCCTCGGCCAGTTCGTGCGTGAGGAAAAGCTGATGACCCTGGAGGAGGCCGTACGCAAGATGACTTCGCTGGCGGTGCAGCGCCTGGGCATCGTCGATCGCGGTGTGATCGGGCCGGGGATGTGGGCCGACCTGGTCGTCTTTGACCGCGACACAGTCGCCTTGCGCAGCGCCGTGCCAGATCCTGAGCATATCGAGACCTTTTATCCCGCAGGCATCCACTACCTGGCGGTCAACGGCCAGATCGCCATGGAAGGGCACTGCTACACCGGTGCGAGAGCGGGGCACGTGCTCCGCAAACGGCACTGACGACCTTTCTGTCCCCGGGGATCCATCGGTGCGATGCCTGGCCGGAGGTGGGTTCAGCCGAGGGCAGAACAGCACCTACAGAGCGTTGGAGGACTACTATGGGCATTCTGAAACCACATTCCGTCCACCTGCAAATCGATACGCCGACGGCGCCGCCGCACTGGGCCCTGCTGGAACGCGAGCTGCTCAGGGCGCAGAGCACAGCCTGCCAAGAGTTCTACGCACGCTACTTTGACGAGCGAGGGTACCTGCTCTGCGTCCCGCGCTGGGGCGGAGACGACGGCCCCGACGATGCAGCCGAAAACCTGCTCAACTGGACGATGCTGCACGCGCTGGGGGCGCCGGACGTGATCCTGGAGTTGTACAAGCGAGGCTGGGAGGGGCATCTGCGCCAGTACACCGAGGCCAAGACGGTCGAGGTCCCTTTTGCCCGGGAGGGGATGTACTACCGAGAGTTTCCCGTCATGTTTGACTGGTTTCACCACGGGGAGGGGTTCTCGGCCTTCTTCTTGCAGGGGCTCTCGGACCCCTACGATCCCCTGTTCCAGGAGCGCACCAGGCGATACGCGGGCTTTTACATGGGCGAGGACCCGCAGGCACCGAACTATGATCCCGAGCACAGGGTGATGCGCAGCATGTTCAACGGCAGCCGGGGCCCGTTGATGCGAAAGGCCACAGGTCTGGACTGGGCCGGCGACCCGGTCGAGATCGAAGGGCGCTTCGGGGTGCTGCACGGTGAGCGCAGCTATGAGGAGATGGTGGCCCATTTCAAGGACTACAATGACGTGGTGGGCGACCATCCGCTGAACATGGGGGCCACGACCCTGGCGATGAATGCCTACATGTTCAGCGCAGAAGCCGCGTACCGGGATTGGCTGCTGGAATATGTGGACGCCTGGGCGGAACGCACCGAGGCGAACGGTGGCATCATCCCATCCAACGTCGGACTCGACGGCACGATCGGCGGGGCCTGTGAGGGCAAGTGGTACGGTGGGGTCTATGGCTGGGGGTTCACGGTGGTCGTGCCCCAGACGGGAGAACTCGCCCATCGCTCCTACCAGAGCCGCTCGCCCTATGGGTTCGGCAACGCCTTGCTGCTGACCGGGGACCAGCGCTACGTGGACGTGTGGCGCGGGGTGATCGACAAGGTCAACGAGAACGCCCGGCCTGTTGATGGGCGGATGATGTACCCGCACATGTATGGGGACGAGGGCTGGTACAACTACAGGCCCGATCCCTTTGCTGCCGGGACCCTGGAGGTCTACTACTGGTCGATGGACCCTGAGGACCGCAAGCGCCTATCCGGCAACCGTTGGGTTGCCTACCTGGCGGGAGAGGACCCGGACTATGCCGTAGATGCCCTGCAGGACGGCCTGGATACAGTGCGCCGCAGGGTAGCAGCGATGCGCGAGGACAAGACCACGCCTGACACACGGCTCTCCGACGACATGAACCACATCAACCCGGCGACCACAGAGGCACTGACCGAGCTGATGTTGGGTGGGCTGCCCACCGGGCGAGTGGGCTACCCCCTTCACTGCCGGCTGCGTTACTTTGACCCGGAGCGAAGGAGAGCCGGCATACCCGAAGACGTTGCCGCGCTGGTGGAAGAGATGACCGCCGACGCGGTGACGGTCAGGTTGGTGAACGTCAACCCGGTGGAGGAGCGGACGGTGATCGTGCAAGGCGGAGCCTATGCCGAGCACCAGCTCATCCGCATCGAGCTCGACGACCGTACTGTGCCGGTCCAGAGCTCCGCGGTCGGCATCCGCCTCGCCCCCGGGTGCGGCGATCGCCTCAGGATCACGATGGATCGCTATGCCAACCAGCCTACGCTGGCCTTTCCCTGGGATCGCGCGTAGAGCCGTGAAGCTGGACAGACCCTCACTGTGACTTTCCGCGGGCGGCAACGGGCCAGGTGACCTCGACCTGCCCGTTCCTCATCCCGTAGACCCGGTCGTAGAGGTTGCTGACCACGCAGCAGTGGTTGGGCAGGATCGCCACGCGCTCTCCGATCTCGGGGCCGCGTGCGCACGCAGAGACATCGAGATTGCCGTGCTCCTCGGACAGGGCATACACGCGCGCCTCGGGGTATTCGAGGACAAGGCCGTATCCCTGCAGGCCCAAGAGGTCGGAGGTCAGGCCCTTGCTGCCGGCGTCGACGATGCAGCGATCCGCCGTCGGACGGCTGACCACAGTGGTGACCACGCACAGCGCACACTCTTCGACCGACATGGCTCCAGAACGGACGGTGGCTCGGTCGCCGTAGACGTACGTCCCGGCCCGGAATTCGGTGATCTCGGAGAAGGTATGGGCCTGCCACATGCCGGGCGTTCCACCATAGCTGACGCGCTTCACGCCGATGTGTTCCTGGTGCAGCAGTGCCTTGGTTTCACGCACAAAGTCGTCGCTGCGGTCATTGCAGGGATGGGTCATCAAGCCGTCAAAGCATAGACCGGGAGACCGTTCGACGAGCCGGGCCAGCTCGGCTGCCTCTGATGGGGATTGAACGCCGCAACGTCCCGCGCCAGTGTCAAACTCGATCACGACCGGCAGCTCCACCTCTCCCTGCCGCGACGCCGCCAGGTATCCGCTCACCGTGAACGCAGAGTCTGCGGCGACGCTCATCCTGACGCGGCGAGCGAGGCGCGTGAGCCGTTCGAGCTTTTCCCTGCCGATGACGTTGTAGGAGATAAAGATATCGTCAAAGCCGGCGTCGGCCATCACCTCGGCCTCGCTCGTCTTTTGGCAGCTTATCCCCACTGCGCCGGCGTCGATCTGCATGCGCGCGATCTCGGGGATCTTGTGCGTCTTGATGTGTGGGCGGCCCGCGATGCCGTGCTCGCCCAGGTAGCGCTGCAGGCGAGCGATGTTGGCCTCCACGCGGTCCAGGTCAATGACCACAGCCGGGGTCTCCACTTCGTTCAGGTTCATGTGGGCCTGTCCTTTCGGGTAGCCGCGGTGCTCGGCACCACGGTCGCGGTTCACACCGGTCAGTGTACCACGGATCGCGCGTTCCAGGCAACTCGCGCAAATCGTTGACAGGCGCCATGCGATGTGATATGATGGAATGAGATGAAGTTGTTACACTCTGGCGATGCAGATGTCCATACCTGCTGGCACCTCATTCCTTTCGCCCTGCTCCGCACGCGATGAGATGCGTTGGGGGTCTGTGTCGTCCGACGCGAGTCATCCTTGACCCAAAGGAGGTGACGATGGTAATCCGTCGCCGGCAGGATGCGCGGTCGTCCGAACCAGCGTTGCGGCACCGCCCCAAGGCCCCACTACGCGTCCTCGAACTCGCAGAACGATCCGTCGCTGGGCTGCTCCAGCGCGCTGAGGCCGACCCGTACCTGATAGCACCGACGGATGTACAGGTGCTCCAACGTGCCACCGGCAACCGCGCGGTCACCCGTCTGCTGGTGCAGTCCCCGTTGAGCCCTCCGGCGCAGGCCGGGCGAGACCAGCGCCGGGACGGTGAAGCGGAGGTCCAGCCAATGCCAGCGGGTCTCCAGCGACCGGAGGTGAAGCGCCCCGCTGTCGTGCAGAGGGCCATCTGGCGGATCGATGAGCCTGGGGAGAGCAAGGAGGCGACGGCTGTCACTACGGCGGTGGCGAACAAGCTCAAAGAGAAGAAAGCGCGAGGCATTGTGACCACCGATGAGACCAAGCTCAAGGACACCCCGACCAGCGAGGACGTCTACATCCTTGGGCACGGGACAGGCGAGACCGTGGGAGGGATGGTGCCCCGTGTGATGGCGTACCGCCTGGCGGGAAACCTGCCGGCCAAGTATGCAGGGGACGTCAAGCTCGTCTCCTGTCTCTCCGCGTCGACCAAATTCCATTCGCCTTCGGTCGCCCTCGCCGACAGGCCGGCTATCATTCCCTATGCACAACGTCTCAGTACAGCCCTGAGCAAGTCTGGCCGGAAAGGCCTGAACGTGACGGGGATGAACGGGATCGCCGACGTCAACAAAAAGGGCCAGATCATCGTCTATGACTTTGACGAGTACATCGACTGGCTGACCAACAAGAAGGGCGGGAGCAAGGTTTCGCCCGTCAAGTGGAAGCGCGGCAAGCTGAGCGGCGCTCGGGTCCCCTGATCGTGCAATTGACACAGGAGGTGGTTCTGGTGCATAATGGGGAGCATCTCGACAGGAGGTGATCCCCATGACCGTTGGAAGACGACCCAAAAGACGCAATCCAAAAGCAGAGCGTCTCACCTTTGTTTGCGAACTGGAATACTGTCCAGAGTGCGGTGAGCGACTCAGTTCGGAAGGTATTGCTGCCCACTCGAACAAGACTGTGCAAACGCTGGATGGTGACTTTTACGTGGTCGCCTACAGTCGCGTCTGTCAGAACTCTGAATGCAGTAAGTTTGGCACGCATTTTCACGCTTCAGGGCACTTGAGGGTGAGCCCACCTTACAGTACCTATGGGATGGATGTGGTCGCCTTTGTGGGCATCCAGCACGACCGAGAACACAAGCAGTTCACCGAGATCGAGGACTTGCTGAACGAACGCGGCGTAGCGATCAACGACTGGAGCGTGGGGCGACTGTATCGCTTGTTCCTGGCACTGGTTGAGGGCTCATGGCCGCAGCGTCGCGAGCGTGTGGCAGCGGCAGCCGCCAAACACGGCGGGTTGATCCTGATGGCGGACGGACTGGCGCCAGATGGTGCAGGTCCGCAGCTGTACGTGCTCTGGGAAGTGCTCAGCGGGACGCCGATCAGTGGGATGCTCATCGACCAAGCAGATGAGACACACTTGACAGACTGGTTAACCGATTGCCGTGACCTGATTGGTAATCTACCCGTGTTGGCACTCTTGTCGGACAAAGAGAAAGCCTTGGTGGCGGCGCTGCGCACTGTGTGGTCAGAGGCAGCACATCAGCTGTGCCAAATGCACTTTATGAAGAACTTGTCCGAACCGGTTCACAAGGCAGATCGGAAATTGCGACAAACGATGCGGGACCGTCTCAGTTCGCTTCCCGCTGTGCCTGACTTGGAATCAAAAGAGGCGACAGCACGAATCGAGCACCTTGTATCCGAACAGGACACACGGGGGGAAAAAAAGAGCCCATTGACGATACAGAAGCGGCAGTGACGGAAGCCAAGAGCGAGAGCAGCCAGTCACGCTTTGCGCACTTGCTCTTTCCCGACGCGATAGCAACGAACGTGCAAGAGACAGTGACTATGTTGCAGCATTACTATGGCTACTATCGTCGTGCCATCCGAGATGCACTCAACCGCTTCAGCCGCACGCCTTTTCCGTGTGGTGGCCTGCAGGGTTATGACCAGTTAGTAGGCATCGGCGAGCATCTGAACAACCGACGCATGCAGAACGACCCCGACCCCTACCTGGATCAACTGTCTCACTATGTGCAAAAGGCGTTGAGGTCAACAGCATCCCAGGCCAAAGAGGTCCGGCAGGCGCACACCATTCTGACTCAAGTGGAGCGCTATCTGGCTGGAGTACCACAACCTAGCCTGGAGGCAAACTCGCGGGAGACCAGTTTGCCCGTATCAGGCAGCAAGACTGTACAGCAGGAACTCGAAAGGATGTTCTCTGATTCGGTGCAGCAATCCGATGCCTGTCCACTCGTACGACGACTGGGTCGCAAGTGGCGCTCGATGTCGAAAACCTGGTTGCCGGACATCTTACACTGTTATGATATCCCGGGATTACCCCGCAGCAACCTGGACTTGGAAAGCGTCTTTGGCACATTGCGTCGCCGTCAGCGACGAATCAGTGGACGCAAGGAAACCACACCGCTGCGCACCTTTGGTCCTGGTGAGATCGCGCTTCTCTCGCTGGATGACGAGGAGATCTTGCCTTTACTTCAGTCGGTGCCTCCAGATGTCTATTGGTCTCAACGACGCCGGCAAGAAGAACGAGAAGAGCCACGTCGTTGGCTGACACGGTTGCATCGTGACCCGGCACGTGCATTGGCGCAGGTCGATGAGCAGCTCTATGCAGTTATTAATGTGCATGCTGGGGCGTCATCTGGTGCTCCAGACGATCTGTGATGATTACACGATCAGGGCTCGGGTCAAGTACAGAGATGGAAAGCGGAGAAAGCCCAGCTTGCTCAAGTGGCTGGCCATCAAGAGTCGAAAAGGAAAGGGAGCGGGAATCGGCGCCGCCACGTGGGCCTCATAGGGGCGGGGAGAAAAGGTCAGGGGAGGGTTGAGATGGTAGACACCGGCAGCGTCGGTCGGGGCATCGACCTGCTCTCACAACGCCTGCGAGCAGAGATGGTCACGGACCCGGTCACGGAGGACCGGGTCCGCGCGATCGTGGCCCAGATGGGTCCCGACGGGAGCTGGCCCGATATCGACTATGCCGACCGGGCGCGAACGCATTGGTCGCCCGCGCAGCACACGCTTCGCACAGCCCTCCTGGCGCGCGCGTACCGGCAGCCGGGGCATCCGATGAGCGGAGAGCCTGCGCTGGAGCGGGCCGTCCTCTCTGCCCTGTCCGCGTGGACGGAACGGGATCCTGAGAGCGACAACTGGTGGTTCAACTGCATCCACACGCCCCGACATCTCGGACAGGTGCTGCTGCTGATGGGGCGTGCCGTTCCCAGGCCGGACTGGGAGAGAGCCGTGTCGATCGTCCGGCGGAGCAGCCTGCAGAGGACAGGGGCCAACCTGACCTGGGAGGCAGGAAATCTGCTGGTGCTGGCCTGCGCGATCCGAGATGAGGCGCTGCTCTGCCAGGCGGCCGAGGCGCTCACGCGCGAGATCCGGATCACCACGGATGAAGGGATCCAGCCCGATTTTAGCTTTCACCAGCACGGCCCGCAGTTGTACATGAGCAACTATGGCGAGGTGTTCTCGGCGGAGAACAGCAGGTATGCCGTCCTCTTTGCCGGTACGTCGTTTGCCCTGGGTCATGCGCAGATCGAGGCCCTGTCAGGACTGGTACGCGAGGGGCAGCAGTGGTTCCTCTGGGGGCGGCAGTTCGACTATCACGCCATGGGCCGGCAGATCGACAGCCCAGGGGCCACCTATCGGGGGAGCGGGTTCGCTGCGATCTGCGACCGGATGGCCCAGGTGGACCCCGCACACGCCCACGAATACGCGGACATGAGCCAGCGAGTGACCGGAGCACAGGGGCCGGGCGAAAGCGGCCCGCGAGGGAACCGGCACTTTTGGCGCTCGGACGTGATGGTGCACCGGCCCGGCGCCTTTTATGCTTCTGTGCGCATGCACTCGACGCGCACCAGCGCGACCGAGGTGCGCGTCAACCGGGAGAACCTCAAGGGCTATCACCTGTCGGATGGCGTGTGTTTCGTGATGCAGCGAGGCGACGAATACCACGAGATCCAGCCGGTATGGGATTGGCGCAAGCTGCCCGGTGCAACCTGCAGGGACACGGACGATCCGCTCCCCTATGGCCGTGAGGTGCGGTCGAGGGGCAATACGGCGTTTGTGGGTGGAGCGTCGGACGGGCGGACGGGCGTGGCGGCGATGGACTACGAACGGGACGGTGTGCGAGCGCGCAAGGCGTGGTTCTACTCGGACGAGGGTTGGATGTGCCTGGGAGCGGGCATCACTTGCGATGGGAGTGACCCGGTCACCACCTCGGTCAACCAGTGCAATCTCCGATCGGAGGTGGTTCTCTTGAGAGGCGGGCAGGCGCAGCCACTGGCGAGCAGGGGTCTGGAGGCAGAGGATCTGCAGGGCGTATACCACGACGGAATAGGCTACTACTTTCCTGAGCCCCAGCGAGCGGTCGTGCGCGCCGGGCAGCAGAGCGGCACGTGGACCAGCATCGAGGAGAAGAGCCCACACCGGGAGGTGGTGACCAAGGATGTGTTCAGCCTGTGGATCGAGCACGGCCCCGGACCACGCGATGCCCGCTATGCCTACCGCGTTGTGCCAGGGCTGGACCGGGATGGGTTCCCGGCGCATGCGAGAGGATCACCGGTGTGCATCCTGTCCAACGAGGCTCGGCTGCAGGCGATCTCTCACTCGACACAGGAGATCGTTCAGGCTGTGTTCTACGGGGCGGGCTGCCTGGACGTGGGCGATGGGCGGAGCCTGTGCGTGGACGCGCCGTGCATCCTGATCCTGCGGCCCAACAAGGACGGGCTGACGATCGCCGTTTCCGAACCCACTCAGTGCCTGGAACGCATCGGTCTGCAACTGGCGGGTCGGTTCGCCGGGGAGGACTGTGCTTACTGGCCCAAAGAGAAGGTCACCGCGGTCCCCGTCGCCCTACCCAAAGGCCCCTACGCCGGGCAGACGGTCGTGCGTACGCTGACCGGTCCAGGTCTACGTATGTGGCGCTACGCCGAGGCATAGAGATGCACCGACCACGCGGTCCTGGCTCCACGCTGCGCTCCAGCAACATGCAGCAGTGAGGCCCTAGGAGCCGAACCGCACAAAGCAGGGTGCCTGCAGTCCGGAAGCGTACTGGACGATCCACTCGTCCAAGTCCCGAAACCAGTGGATCTGCAGCAGGAGCCAGACCCGCAAGGCGCCCTCGCTGACGTGCCGTAGGGGATCGAACCCCAGGGAACCGAACAGGGTGATCAGATCCAGGTCGGTCGTCCCCAGAATCGGGCGCTGCCAGTCGATCAGGCGATAGCCGTCCGGGAGCACAAACAAGTTGTCCCCGGTCAGGTCGCGGTGTACGTAGCCGGGCCGGGCCTGAACCGCGGTCAGGACAGGCTCAGAGTGCGCCCAGCGCTCCAGGTCGCGCACCAGTGCCTCGCTCACCCCACCCGACGTGCCCCCGTCGATCCGCGCCCGCAGGTGGCTCACTAGCCCTTGTACCAAGGCCCTCCACCCGCCCTCCTTCGTGATGTCGTAGCGATAGGGCAGCTCGCCCTGGATGCCGGCGATCTGGGCCAAGACCTCGCGCCCGACCCGCGCGACCTCCGCTTCGGGCAGGGCGAGATCTTTGATCAGCGGCGCGTCGATGAACTCGATCAACGTGGAGGAATGGCCGTCCGCACCGTGGATCGTGCGCGCCTCCGGCAGTAGGCCGGACCGGGCGTGCGCGTAAAAGCTGGGTTCCACGGTCGGGCCGGCCTGCGCCTTGTAGATCAGCCTGCGCCCGTCGCCGAGGGTGAGCTGCTGCACGCACGAGAGGGGCCACTCGTGTAGGGTCACTCGCTCCAGGACCCTGCTGCCCAGGTAGGGCAGCAGTTCCTCGTCGTCGTGCAGAAACAGGTCAAAGTATGGGTGACGGTGCACGGAGCCTCCCCATCAGACCTTGCCCACTGGCGCGACATAGATCGTGAACTCTTCTACTCCGTCCACCTCGACGAGAGCGTCCATGTCTGCCTGGTCGTACGCGCCGATGGCACACGTCCCCGCCCCAATGGCCTCGCAGGCCAGGTAGAGGTTCTGGCAGACGTGCCCGGCATCCAGGGCAATATGCTTGTGCGACAAGACGCTGTACCGCCACTCTGTCCGGTAGGGGATCACCGTCCACACAAAGACCACCGCGCAGTGGTGCAAGAACCATCCATCGGGCACCTCGAGATCGGCGCCCGGGCGCAGGAAGCACAGCTTGTGATCCAGTGCCAGGTAGCGGTAGAGCCCCGGTTCGAGGCCCACCACCTGGTGGACCAGCAGGTAGGTCTCAAAGGGGTGGCGCGCGCCCGCCGACGGTACGGTGCGCAGGGTGGCGACGCTGCCCTCTCGCACCCCCTGTACGCCTTGCGTGGCCCAGAGCAAGAAAGACAGTTCCTCCTGGCTCAGGGGTTCCGGACCGTACTTGCGGCGGCTCCGGCGGCGCTTGATGGCCTCGATCAGGGGCATCGTGCCCACGGTCAGGTCTTCAGGGGCAACCAGGTCGATCAGCGGCGCGCCTTCGGGAGCTGGCTTTTGCCAGGGCGGGTGGGGGATGCCCTTGGCTTGATCTCGTTCCATGCGCCCCCACTCGAGCCATAGGTTGGCTTTCAGGAACTCGCGATAGTCTTCGATCGATCTCACAGTCACGCTCCTCTACAGGGTCTCACTTGCGATGTGTCCGCGGATGACGGTCACTGCCTGGCCCAGAATGTCCACGCGCGAGCCGCGCACGCGCACCCGCACCACCCCGCCACGCCTGGACACCTGGTGTCCCACGAGCTCCCTCTTGCCCAGCCGGTCTGCCCAGTAGGGGCCGAGACTGCAGTGGGCGACGCCGGTGACCGGATCTTCGTCAATGCCGATGTCGGGGGCAAAGAACCGCGACACAAAGTCGTATTTGGTGCCGTCGCACCGCGCGGTGACGATGACCCCGCCCAGTTGCTGGCGCCGCATCCCTGAGAAGTCGGGCTGAAGGTCGCGGACGGTGTCCTCCGAATCCAGCTCCAGAAGGTATCCGTGGGTCGGCAGCCGGTGGACCGCCTGCGGTTCCGCGCCAAGCACACCTGCTAGGTCTACCGGGGACCCCGCCGGGGAGACGGGGTAGGCGGGAAAGTCGAGGCAGATCCAGTCGCTCTCACGACGGGCTGTCAACGGTCCGGCCGGGGCCTGGAGTGGGATCGGCCCATCGGTAGATGCCAAACTCTCCTCCCACAGCACGTGCGCGCTGGCCAGAGTGGCGTGCCCGCAGAGGGGGACCTCGACCAGCGGGGTAAAGTAGCGGATGTCAAAGCCGTCTGAGTGCGGACACAGGAACGCGGTTTCCGACAGGTTCATCTCTGCGGCAACGGCCTGCATCCAGGCCGCGGACGCCTGGCCCTCCAGGAGGCAGACGCCGGCTGGGTTCCCCCGAAACGGCTGGTGCGTAAAGGCGTCTACCTGGATGATCCGTGTGTTCATTCCCCTACTCCTCCTTCCTGGACCGGCCTGTGGTCTGGAGCACCGGTGACCTCGGCCACCAGGTCAAAGAAGGCCCGCTTGACGTCGGTGTTGATGCCCCAGTTGACGGGCACCGTCTGGTACCCACTCAGGTCCTCGCAGCGCGCCTCTCGGCCGCGCGCCAGCCAGTCAAAGCGCCCGTGGTGCCATCCCCCACAGCCATATCCCTGGCTGTAGAACCCCCAGGAGGCGTACTCGTCCACGGCGGCCCGCATGCTGTCCAGGTAGATCGAGTCCTCGTTGATCAAGATCGGCCGTGGGTGCCTGCGGTATGCGTCCGAGGCCTTGATGCGCTGGAGTTGGACGCGGAGTTCATCGGCCCAGAAGTCGTTGCCGTGCGGCATGTAGACGTCCTGCACCTCCTGCCACCGTCCGTCCGGGAGCAGGTTCTTCGGGTGGACGCTCGAACTGGCAAGCAGGCGCCGTCCGTCGAGCGTGGTCTGCTGGGCGATCTCGATCAGCCGGTGGATCCCCCCCGAACGGAGCAGACCCTCCCCCTCGCCAAACTCGTTCATCACGTCCACCACGATGTTCCGGTGTCCCGTCCGGAGCAGCCAGTCGGTGGCCCCCTCTGTGGCGCGAAGGACCGCCCCGTCGCCGTCCATCCTGGCGAGCTGCTTCCAGTAAAAGTAGTTCACGATGACTACCATTCCCACGCGGTCCGCCGCGTCCAGCACGCGAGCGAGCCGCTCGCAGTAGGCCGGCTTGAGCGCGCCGTCCGGCGCAAAGGCAGAGTTGAGGTAGTGGTCATAGACCTGGGGTTCATAGATAGAGCCCCCGCCCTGCAGGCCGACGGTCACCGCCAGGAGGCCGTGCCGGCGGTATTCGGGCAGTATGGCACAGAACTCGTCTGTGTTGCGGTCGGGGTCCCATTCGCCGGTGTCAGGGTACCGCCAGTGGACGGCGGTCTCCGGGTTCTCATCGTCAAAGATGGCCTGGACCATCCGGCTGTTGAACAACAGCCCTTCGATGGGCTTGTCCCGATAGGTGACGCCCTGGTAGGTCGGCGTGCCGTTGATCAGAAAGCGATCGCCATCGATCTGGAGTTCTGTCCTCATTGAGCGCTCCTTTGTCGTGCGCTGCGCCTGGCTCTGCCTCTACAGTGCATCGCTACCTCCACCTCGTTCAGGAATGTGGGTGGGAAGAAGGTCTGTGACCTCGCCGTGGCGGAACGCGATGGCCGAATCGATCATCTTGAAGATGTCGAACGCCGGCTGGTACCCAAAGAGGCGCTTTGCCTTGGAGAGGTCGAATTCGTAGTAGGTGGGGACGTGCCCCGCCAGGCGGACGTCTACGTATTCCATTCCGAGCTTCTGGGTGAGATAGGGTACTGCTTCCTCCCAGGTAAAGGGCGCCGGCCCGGCAAGCTGGAAGGTCTCCCCGATGGCGGTCTCCTTGCCCAGCGCAGACAGGAATCCCAGCACGATGTCGCGCACATCGGCGATGTGCTTTTTGAACGAACGGCCCTCTGTGTCCCGGGCGACGAGCAGACGCTCCCCGTCGCCGCTCAGGCGCTGCAGCTCTTTGTAGACCTGCCCCTCGGTCTCTCCATGCTTGCCCTCGTAGACCTGGAGCCAGTGGCTCAAGCGGAACTGGGCCCAGTCCAGGATCTCGTCCCCGGCGAGCGTCATGGCGAAGCGGAAGGCCGTGACCGGCAGCCCGTAGCGGCGATGGTATCCCAGGCACATCTCCTCGCCGAGGATCTTGGAGAGGGCGTACCAGCCGACCGGCGCGACGGTTGTCTCGTCCTCGCGGATCGGCTGCCGCATGCCGCCGGGCACGTACTTCTCATATGCGGCGTCCGTGCTGGCATAGAAGACGTGCGCCAGGCGATCGCTGTGCCTGAGGGCGCATTCCAGCACGTTGAAGGTGCCCCGGACGTTGGTCTCAAAGTAGTCCTGGCTGGAGAAGGGGCCTCCTCCCTGGAAAGCTGCTCCCAGGTGGCAGATCGCGTCCGCGCCACGAGCCGCGCGCTCCACGTCATCGGGGTCGGTCAGGTCTCCCTCGATGAGCTTGGCATCCAGCCGTTTCAGCTTCTCCAGGCGGCGGTCCTTGGGCCAGACCAGCCCCCGGACCTCGTGTCCTGCGCCGATCAGAGCCAGCGCGAGGTTGGCACCGATGCGGCCCGATATGCCCGTAACAAGGATCTTCATCTCACACCATCCACCAGTGTTCGGGGCTGATCGCCTCCAGGCCAAAGGACCTCTGTCCCTCGGGAAGCGAGGACAACAGCTCCTGTGCTTTTCTGCCAATGGCCGCTGCCGCCAGCTCGGCGTTGCGTGCGCCAACCCCTGAAGAGGCGTGCTCCCGCGGGTCCAGCCCGCCGATGCCGGAAGGGGGCTTCATATCCAGGTTCAGCCACCCCCGGCCCAGCTCCGACATGTCCACATAGTCGGGGTAGAAATACATCATGTTGGAGGTCTCCCACTTGGCGGCGTGATCGGTGTTCGATTCATCGCCCATGCTCAGGGAGACCTCCCACAGCCCGATGCCAGCAACGGTGCCATTTGCCACGACCGGCTCCAGGGCGCGCTCGATCATCTCGACCTGCGCCAGAACGTTGTGCCCGGAGACGCCGATGATGACCCGAAAGCCGGTGCGCCTGAGCCGCTGGAACAGCTCGGTGAGGACGGGCACCATGTGCACCTGGTCAAGTGCGGAATGCAGGTAGACCGGAGGGTAGACCACGCCCCCGAACTGCTCGGCGCACTGGACGAGGATGGCGTGCGCCTTGAGGGCGTCGTTGCCCAGGGGGAGATGCCTGCCGTGCCACTCGATCAAGCCAAAGGGGACATAGACGACGGGAAACGCCCGAGCGGCGGTTTCCAACTGACCGGGCCGCATGAACTGCATCTGTACGCTTGGAGACAGGTGAACACTCACGTTCCCTCCTTGGGCGGCGGCAAGAGACCGCCACGCAACCGAATCACGCGCCCGTCCCAAGCCGCTCGCCCAGGCGGTATGCCTTGTCCATCAGGGCCTCGTCCCTGGCGATCTCGCCCGGCTTGGAGGCGCTGCCGTAGACCGCGCCGGCAATGTGGGCGCCGACGTAGCGGCACGCATCTTGGTACATGCGCAGTGCATTGACCGCTCCCGAGTTGAAGGGGTCCGAGTCGCCGTAGGCGAGGACGATGCCGAGCTGCTTGCCCTTGAGCGGGTTCTCTTCCAGGCCCTCGAAGGCATACCAGCGGTCGAGGAATGCCTTGGTCTGCGCGGACACGGTGAACCAGTAGATCGGGCTGGCGATCACAATGGCATCCGCCTCCCGGATCCGGGGATACAGGGCCTGCATGTCATCCTCGATCACGCAGCCCCGGTCAGGATCCCGGAGGCAGGCATCACAGGCGTTGCAGGGACGGATGTCCATGTCCTGCAGGACATAGCTCTCGACCTGCGCCCCGGCTTCCTCTGCACCGGCGATGACCTGGCGGGCCAGGGTCGAGCTGTTGCCCTTTGCCCTCGGGCTTCCCATCACGACGAGGATCTTGCTCATTTGGTTGTCCTTTCCATCGATGTGCACGGGCTACAAGTGGCTCTCGCCGCACCGTCAGGTGCAGTCTTGCTCTCTGCCCACAGGACAGGCCAGCTCGCATGCCCGGCAGTACTTGACAAGGGAAACTGCGCGCGCCTCATCCGTTTTCATCTGCACGTTGCAGAGGCTCTTGCTGTAGGAGCCTGCTGGAAACGCTCCCTGGGGACAGGCACGCCAGCAGGGCCGGTCGCACGCATCACACGGCGCGAAATCCAGTGCGCTGGCGGGGGGCAGCTCGATGTCCAGCAGCAGCGCGCGTGTGCGGACGCGAGGCCCGAACTGAGGCGTGATCAGCAGGTTGTTCGCACCGATGATCCCCAGTCCGGCCAACACGGCGGCATCCTTGAGGTAGGCTCCTCCCTTCTCGATCGCATAGGGCAGGAGGTGGGAGTCGACACCAAAGGCATCCCTCAGCTCCCCTGCCAGGCGCCTGGCGATCTCTGCCAGCTTCCGGTTCCCAGCCGTTCCTCCCGGAACGCCCCACCAGTCGAGCTCCGGCTCGCTCTCGCTGTGGGCGAGGGCCAGGACGAGGGCCGACTTGAACGCCGATGGTCGCTGAGACCGGGCGTGCTCCCCATAGGAAGGCGAATCGTACAGGGCGGCGATGCTGGCCACCCCGGCCAACGATGCACCTGCTCTCCTGGCTCGTTCCAGGACGTCGAGGGTTGTAAGGGTCGGTGTCGGTGAAGGCACGGGTGTCCTCCTCTCTCTGTACGCGCGGACGCTCTATCCGCTTTGAGCGTCCGCTTGCCCAGCGAGCAACGCGGCGAGGATCTCTCCCCAGCGATCGAGGAGCAGCCAGTGGCCCTCGCCAGGGAGAAAGGTAGCCTGGCAGTTGGGCAGCGCGCGCGCCGCGTACCGGGCCGCGGACAGAGACACGCTGGCATCTTCCAGCCCGTGCCGGAGATAGACCGGCGCCGAGATCTCCTCCGGGCGGAACCCCCAGGAATTCGAGAGCAGGATGGCCTCCTGCGCAAAACCACGCACGCCTGCGCGGGTCGCCTCGAGATAGCTCCTCTCCATCATCTCGCGGACGCCGGGACGGGCGAGGACGGCCCGGTCGGGCGCGGAAGCCGGGGACGTCATCCGCCGCACGAATCGTTCCAGGTCGCGATGCGGGTCGGCGACGAACCAGAACACCAGGCCGAGAAGCCGCGGCGCCCGCCGGGCGATCGCCGCCCCTGCCCGCCGGACCCGAGGCATTTCCTCGATCGCGCCCGGGAGGTCGACAGGGCCTAGGCCGCTGACGATGGCCGTCGATGTGAGGCGATGCGGGATCTTGTACGCGCACGCCAATGCATAGGGCGCTCCCGCAGAGAGGCCGACCACCGCAAAGCGGTCGAGGCCCAGCGCGTCCGCAAAGCCCTCGACATCGTCGGGCCAGTCAAGCAGCGTGCGCCCAGGCAGAGGGTCAGAGAGCCCAAACCCCGGCCGTTCGATGATCAGGACCCGCGCGCCGAGGGCCCGAGCAGGCTCGGCCGGAAGACAGAGCAAGCGGGAACCCGGCATGCCTGGAAAGACGAGGACGGGCGTCCCGGCTGGAACCGCGTGCTCGGCATATCCCAGCGACCGGCCGTCCTTCAGATGGATTCGCTTGTCCGTCGCCGCGGGTGGATCAGGCATCTCGCTCCCTTTGATGTGCCATTCCTGGACTGGCGGTCTACCCCCTGCCGTCTGTAGAATCTTAAGATACCACGTGAGGGATGAGTTGTCAAGAACCCACAGACGTGATTTGTGGCGCTGGGGCCTTGTTGTGGTATACTTTGTTGTGCACGGGCCCCGCAGTAGAGGCGGGGTGTTACTTGAGTACAGGCAGGGTGGAAACCTGTGGGAGGCCAGTGGACAGTGAGTGCAGACATCCAGTGCATCCAGGCGTGTGTTGAGCGTCAACTGCATGTGGCGTGTGCGTCGATCGCCGCCAGGACGCGGTGCACGCGCTGCGCAGGAGCGCGGCAGGGGACAGGCGGGCGGAGAGGCCGGGCGACGACACGGCAGAAGAGGTTCCTTCACCAATGCGCTTCTTGAGTGCCGTCCGGTCCCTGGGCGCGCGGATCGGTCGGTATCGCCCAAGTCAGCTCTCCCTTGAGGACCGCAATATCCTCTACTTTGGCATCGACACTGCCCTGCAAGGACTGATGATGGGCGGCATATTCACCTTCATCTCGGTGTTTGTGGTCCGCCTGGGCGCGTCGAACCTTGTGGTCAGCCTGATCACCTCTCTGCCGGCGATCGTCCTGATGCTCTCTTCTATCCCTGCCGGCCAGTTCATCCAGCAGCGCAGGGACCTCATCCGGGTCACCAACTGGACGCGTGTTTTTCACCGGGGATCGTTCCTGGTCGTCGCCCTGCTGCCCTTCTTTCTCCGCGAAGCCCTCGCAGAGGTCATCGTCGTCGTCTGGGCGGCCAAGTCGGTCTCGTCAGCAGTGCTCGAAGCTTCCTGGACAGCCGTCGTCGCTGAGGTCATCCCGCCTGCCCGGCGAGCGAGTGTGAACGGCACCCGGTTGGCCGTACTGAGCCTGGTGACGGCAGCGGCAGTGGCTGTCTTTGGCTACATCCTGGACCGCCTGCCCTTTCCGCTGAACTATCAGATCGTCTTCCTGATCTCTCTTGTGGGCAGCATCGCCGGGATGTACTTTTTCGCCCTGATGCGGATACCGGACAACCTGCCTGCGGAAAGGGTCAAGGGGGCCCGCGCGTCGCTCGGGCAGCGGCTGCGCGCGTATGTGAGGACCTTTGACGATCCGGAGTTCGTGCGCTACGAGCTGACGACCTTTGCCCTACGCTTTGGAGGCAGCCTGCCCGCAGCGCTGTACTCGATCTACTGGATCCGCCATCTGGACGCGTCCGACCTGTGGATCAGTTGGCAAGCGACGGCGGGAAAGCTGGCGCTGATCGCAGGGTACTTTGCGTGGGGCAAGATCGTCAGCCGCAGGGGACACCATCTGCCCCTGTTGATCTGTACGGTCGGCATAGGGCTCTATCCGGCCCTGACGGGGCTCGCGACCAGCCAGGTCTGGCTGCCACTGATCGCCACAGTGCAAGGGTTCTTTGTCACCGGCATCGACCTGGCCTTCTTTGACACGCTGCTGGCCATCTGCCCCCCAGGAAAGCGTCCCAGTTACATTGCCTTGAACACCATGCTCTCCAGCCTGGCGATGTTCGCGGCTCCTATGGTGGGCAGCCTTCTCGCTAGTTGGATGGATATCCGCCTGGTGTTCTTTGTCGCCAGCGGGCTACACCTCGTTGCCGCAGTGCTCTTTTGGAGGTACCGGATCGCTGCCGAGCCACACGAAGGGTAGGGCAGCAGACCGGCGGGAATCACACCTCTCGGTCGTGCCAAAGGTGCCGTGTTCAGAGATCCTTGAGGTAGGGGCGGAAGAGGCGCTGGATGAACGAGAAGAGCACGACGCTCGCCAGCACGGCGACGGCGACGCGCCACGAGAACCCGGAAATGGCGACGCTGAGGGCCGTCCCGGCTGCGGGGGGATGCTCCGTGTTCGTAGCAGCCATCAGGAACAGGCACATCCCCACCGCCAGGGCATACCAGACGGCCTCGACCAGGGGCGACACGCGCGGGGTCAGCGCGAACAGCGCCCCGGTGACCACGCCGACCATGTGGCCGCCGATCACGTTTCGCGGGGTGGCGAAGGGGTTGTCGGGTGTCATAAAGACGATGAACGTGGTGGCGCCTATCGAGGCGATGATCACCGCCCGGTCGACGCTGAGCAAAGCGAGGACGACAAAGATCGCCAGGGTCGCGCACGCGCTCTGCCAGAAATAGTTCTTCCACTTTGACCGCAGGTCATCCATCGCCTGACTCCCAGCACAACTCCATGCGCGCGTCCCCGCTAGCTCTTGACAACCCTCTCCTGCCAGTGGGCCTCACCCCACAGTCGCAGCCACCGCGTGATCAGGTCATCCCGGTCATACAGCAGCTCGCTCTCCCCGCGCCCGAACGCCTTGGCGAGCTCGGAGATGGGCACGTGGTAGCTGGCATGCAGCCCGGGGTTCTCATCCCGCTCAAAACAGCGCATGATGCCCTCCACACGGTCCGATGCCAGGTTGCCCAGCTTCCACCACGGCATTGGTTCAGCGAGGTTCGAGAAGACATCGAGATCGGGCGTCACCATAAAGCCCAACGTGTCGGGATAGGAGGCCAGGGGTCTGCTCTCCTCGAGCAGCTCGGGCAGCCAATCTCTCTCTGCCTTGCCCAGGCATGCGGTGAGCGTCGGCTTGGCTCGATGCTGCAGGGTTTTCTCGGCCAGGTATCCGGGCAGTGCGGAGAGAATGTCGGTCACAGGGCGCAGGTGCTCGATGTGGAACGCCTCTCCGTCCGGGCTGATGCCGTGCACGAAAACCTCGAACTCGTGCCCCAGTTGGCGGACGCGCCCCTCAAGCTCCAGGGAACCGATGAGCGCCACGAACGCCTCCAGTTCCGGGACCACGCGCTCGGTCAGGAACAACTGCCAGCGGGGCCGGATGCCCGCCTCGATGAGCCGCTCCGTGGCCAACAGGCTGTCGCGGAAAGCGCCTCGCCGCCGGCTAAAGTAGTCGGTGCTTCGCTCAAGGCCAAAGAAGCTGACCTGGCAGGCTTCCGTACCGGTGTCCCGCGCCCACGGGGCATAGCCTTCACGCGGGCCAGCCGCCAGATGCTCAACAGTTCAAAACGGCGCGCCTGGCCTTTGTCGCTCAATTCCTTTTCCAGTTCCCAGAGCTCCTTGTAGTTGGGGGCGTAGTCAGGCTCGCGGTACCAGGTGTAGACGCCGATCGCTCCGGCAAATGGCCTGCTCTCGCCCGGTCGGACCCACTCGCGGTACTGCCGGACGACCTGACGCAGGGTGTCCTCGGAGACGCGTCTGTTGGGCGGAACCCCCAACCAGCAGTGGCGGCACCGGTTGGGGCAGCCGGCCATATCCAGCATCACTGCAAACGTGCGAGACCGGAAGGATGGCATAGCCTGTCCTTTGAGCGTGCGTGCGCGTATTCTGGGGTGGGCTGCATCCGCATCGTGCACGGCGGCGAGGGGCGACAATGCACGATGCGATGCAGTGGCTCTCGGTGCCGCAGTTTGGGTCGACTCGTTACGTGGTCCGCTCGGCTCGGACTTCCAGGCCGTCTCTCAGTTGGATCAGCAGCTCTGTGGCACGGCCCTGGTCATCTCGGGCAAAGTGCAGCTTGACAGCGCTGTCCAGGGCCAAGGTGAACCGGGTCTCCGTCTCGGCGTAGAAGCGGTTCTTGCCCTGTTTCGTTTCTACCAGGAAGCGCCCGGACTCTACGCTCACGGTGACCGTGTCCCCGAGGACGTAGACGATCTCTGCCGTGGCACCCACGATCTCGTACCGCCCGACATACCCCTCGTATACGCTTGGGTCCAGTTCGATCCCCCTCTGGCGTTCCCTCACCTGGGCAGCGTCAAAGGGCGTGCGTTCGTTGACGTGGGTCATGTTGTACTGCTGGCAGAGGGCGATGTACCGCTCCGCGGTCTCCTCGTACTCGGCATCCTCCATCGACCCAGCCGTTTCCATCAGAGCGCGATAGGCACAGATCGAGGCTTTCTCGACCCGGGCCCGGATCATCTCGCTATCTGCGGCCTGCAGGGCCTGCTCAAAGCAGTCACACATCCCTCTGGCGATGTCGGGTCGCAGTCCCACATCGTCCGCAGAGGGAAAGCAGTTGGGGTGCACGCCAGACCGCTCGGCGTTGTCGTGGAGCAGGGCGATGCAGTCCAAGACCGGCTGTGCCGATTCCTGGTAGTGAAGGCGGACGAACTCTTCAAGGACCGCTCGATCATCGAGACCGGGATCCCAGAGCAGGCGAGCGATCAGGTAGTTGCGCAGGTCGGAGAACTCGCCGGACAGCCCGTTGCCGTTGGCCTGCATGAACAGACCCTTGGCGTTGTTCCGGATAAAGTAACGTACGTTAGGCCCGATGCTGCGCAGGTTGGGGAAGGGCAGGTCATAGTGCGCAAAGTCGGTGTGATAGTTCCAGATCCAGATGTCGTCGCAGAGGGCAGCCCACTCGACCATGTCCTGGCAGAACGCCCGGTTTCGAGGGCAGTCCGGGTCGTCGATGGGATGGAGGGTGCAGCACTCGATGCTGCATAGCTGGATCTGGACGTTGTGGCAGGGGCGGATGGTCTGCGGCGGCTTGCGGGTATACCAGTAGGCGAGCGTTCCGACCTTGACGCCCGGATGCCTGTGCTCGACGCGCTCGGCGACGGCGTTGACGAATGCGAGCTGCGCGCCCATCGGCGTGCCTTCGCGCCGGTTGACGTCCTCGCACGCCTCGCAGCGGCAGTAGCGGTCCGTGTCCGCCTGGCTCACGCTCACGTTGCGGGCATCTGGATGCTCGTCCAGGTAGCGAATCGCCGACTCGGCCGCGATCTGGATGACATCTGGGTGGGTCACGCAGAGTTGTGGCCCGCCCCCCTGGGTGTTCGCGTCTCGCACGCCGTCTACCAGAGCATAGTACTCGGGATGGGTCTCCCCGTACTCGGGGAAGGGCACGAGCCAGTGAAAGGAATGGCTGATCAGAGACTGCCCCGTCTTGCCCCCCAGGTGAGGGTCCGATGACACCGTGTTGACCCGGAGATGTGTCGCCAGTTTGGGATGCTCTGTGTTCTCCCGGTAGTAGCTCCAGCGGAAGGAGAAGGGTGGGGCATAGCGGATCGTCCGGCACGGGATCTCGACCGTGGACGCGTCTGGAACGTGGGTGTGATCGTGGGTCAGAAAACGCACGCCGAGAGCGTCTTCGAGAAACTGGTAGACGCCATAGAGCGTGCCCCGCGGCCTGCCTCCCACGATGGCTACCCGCTCCTTCTCGACCACAACCTGCAGCTCTTCTTCCCCCATCGACGCTGTGTCCAGGCCCAGGCCGCTCTGGTCCAACGCAGCGCTCGGGCCGACGTAGACGTGCCGCACCGTGTCCGCCGCATGGTAGCGCACGGGGAGCTGGACCCCGGTGGCCTGCGCGAACAGCCGCTGAAGCTCGTGGACGGCGGTTCTCTCTGCCGGGATCGCGTCGGGACTGGCGATGATGTCCCAGTCCCTCATCTGCGAGCAGTTCAGAGTTGGTGCACTCATCAGGGTTCCTCCGGAACACGTAGCCTGGGGCGGCTGGCGTGGACTGCGGGCGCGCCGCGCACAAGGGTCATTGCCCTACGGATGGCTCGCAGATCGGTACGAGGTGTCCAACCTGACCCGGCCCACCCAGCGCGGGTGGCACGCTACGAAGCGCCGAGCACCTCTTTGGCTGCCCTCGTCGTCTCGCGGACCTGGTCTATCGTACCCATCCCAAACATCGCCGCTGCCACGCCGACCTCGTCAAACACGTATTCGAACGCCTTCTGTCCCAGGTACCGGCCCCCGGCCATCGGCTTGATGGCGATCACGGGGACTGTAGCCTGGCAGATGGCTTCCAGAGCGATCTCGCGCGTCGGGAACATCGCGCTTCCGAGGCGGTTGACGGGGGTCAGGTAAGCATCCACCTGGATGCGCTCGGCCTCCAGAAGCGGAAGGGTGACGCCGGCGTGGTGTACGCTGGTGATCACCGTGTCGTACCGCCCTCGCAGGAAGCCCAGGTACTCGCGGATCAGGTCGAATCGCCCGCACATAGCCAGCAGGTCGATTTCTGCGCCCGGATCGGCGACCAGGATGTCGCAGCCTGCGAAAAAGCCCAGGTATCTCTCCAGCGCCGCGTAGTCGATCTCAAAGCGGGCCGCTTCACCTGGCGTGAACGGGGCGACGGTCTCGGGCGTGACCAACCCCTCGGGCGATCCGCTGAGCAGGTAGCCCATGATCTCGTCCGTCCGCATGTGCTCTCGGAAGGCCTCGCCGCCGACCCGCTCGTCGTGCGCGTACAGGGTGGCGTGAGCGCGGCTCGAGTAAGTCACATCCGTGCCGTCCAGCGAGATGGGGATCAGGATGTAAGCCACCAGACCGATCTGGATGCCCGTCAGGCGCTCCGCTTCCCAGATGGCCTGCAGATGGAGGCGATTCAGGGCCGGAAGCATGTGATCCACCTGGGCGACTGTGACGCCCGCGCTCTCCACCGCGTAGCGCAGCACCTCTGCGACCTGTGCTGTCCGGCCAAACGCACACAAGTTCTCGGCATCGCGGTCGCGATCCACGTACGAGCAGCCGTCGTAGGGGTGAATGCCCATGATCAGGCGGGGCAGTTCGGCCTTGCCGATGTGAACCGTCGGCAACGCACAGGCTTCCAGATAGCTTCTCATCACATCTCTCCTCGCGCAGGAACCCACAAGTTGGCGGGATGGCAGAGATCCTCCTGCCGCTGGCTCACTCAGAAGGGGGGTTCACCAGCGACTTCCAGCGCTTCGCGAGCCGCGTCGTAGATGTCACCGTACGTCAGCCCTGGATTGAGCGCCAGGATCTGCTCGTAGCCATGTCCTTCAGCGATCCTTCTGAGCACCTGGGCCGATCTCGCGCTCAATCTCTCGTTTCCTCGGGATACCATGCTCCCCTGTCGAACTTGCTCTGTCGGGGGCTGCCCGGGACGGTGGAGCAAGCGCAGGGGCTTGAGCTGGTATCTCACCTCGTCGAGCTGAGCGAGGAGGGCAGCGACATAGGTAGCGCCTCGCGGCGAGTACCGCTCGCCGATGGCCTTCATGTCGAGCTCGCCGGCTTGCACCAGGTCATCGAATGCGCCCACGACCTCAAGGCGGCGCACAGGGCGCACCCTGCCGGTGCTCAGCTTGATCAGTACCTGGGCTTCATCGACTGCGATGACCTCAAAGGGCCTGTTGCGATGCAGGGTGTGCAGCGTTCTGCCCTGCAGTGCTTGAACCTGGGACCAGCAGTCCATCGAGTGCCTCCTCACAGCGGGATGCGCGCCCACCCCGCTGGAGCGCCGTCTGGCCGTTCGCTGCAGCGCTGCCATCGCTTCGCCGGGGAAACAGCTCTGCGCGATGTCTGTGGCACGACAGAGGACATTATACCACCCGACCCCCTATCCGGCAAAGCACTGTCGTGCGACGGTGTCCCTCGCCGCCCCGAACCGATCTTCTGTCCCCGATCCCTGGGCCACGGAGGACCGGCGGGAGGTGTGGCGGGGGTCGCCTGCCCTGGGCGTTTTGCCCTCAACCTCAAACCACGGTAAAATGAATCGGCCGGTGGGGCAGGCGATGGGGGAGCATCGTCTCTGCTGAGGCTGCCGGCGAGTCGGTGGGGCCAAGAGTACGACTCCCTTGTCGCGTACCCGGGGCCGTGCTCTGCGCCGTCTGCAGAAATCTGGGAACAGGGAAGAGCCTATGGTCGAGGGCCAAGCGATCACTGCCGAGCAGATCGACGAACTGCTACGTTTCCTGCCGCTCCTTGATATCCCGGGGAGAGATTGCTACGGGGCGAGCGGCGGACTGGAGAATACGGGAGATGGCGCGATCACGTTTCCCTACCCGATCTACCCTGAAGACGTCCTCCAGTTCTACGCGGCGGCAGGGCAGTCCTGTTGGTCCGACTATACCTACCATCCGGCAGAGGCAGCCAGGAGGGTGCACGACGACGCCTTTATCGCTCGCGCGACGCTGGACGAACTCCGGACGATGCTCACCTACTGCGTGCGGGGCGAGCGCTTCAGCGAGGGGCACTGGGGAGCGATGCTCGAGTCGGGCAGGGTGGTCGCCATCCTCAAACGCTTGCGCGTACTGAGAGAGCAGATCAGGTAGACGCTGTTTGCTCGCCGGCTCGGTAGATCGAGGATCGCTCGCGGGACCCTGATCCGGGGTCAGGAGAGGGCCAACGGCGACGCCCAACCTGCCTGGGCCGTCACCCTATCACCTGCAGGTCCTGCGCCTGGAACCAAGCGAACCCCCATTCGTCGCTGACCCAGCGCCCGCGCAGCAGCACCGCTGCCCACGCCGAGGGTGCTTTGGATGTCTTGTCCCCGCGCGCAATGACCCACGTCTCACCATCCCACAGGTAGAACCCCCGTCCGCCCGTCCATCCCGGGAGGCGCACACCGGCGACGGTGACCGGGCGCCCGCGCGTATCCGGCAGCCCGCTGAGGGGCACGGGCTCCGGGACCTCGTCTGGGGGCTTGACCGGCTGGCGGAACCCACTGACCGGGTAGCCGAGCACCTGGCGCTCCCACGCCACACGCTGGTCCAGCGATTCGGGCTCGACCCCTGGGCGGTCAAACTCAAGCGGCAACTGCAGGGCGCTCCCGGCCTGCAGCATCTCTTCGCTCCTGACCAGGAGGTCAGCCCGGCTCTCACCCAGCCCGTCCAGTGCGCCGCACTGGATCAGGTGCGCGAGTTCCTTTCGCTGCAGCGGCACGCGCATCGCCAGGTCGCGCAGGCCGGCGAAGGGCGTGCGCCTCCGCTCAGCCAGGATCGCCCGCACGGTGCTGCGCCGCAGGTCGCGCACCCATCCCAGGCCCATCCACAGCACAGCCTGATCCCCACACCAGTGAAGGGAGAAGGACCGGCTGCTGTGATTCACGTGCGGAGGCCGTACCTCGATCCCCAGCCGCATCGCTTCCGCCATGTACACCGCCGGGTGGTGGAAGCCGCCCCAGTTCATCAGACGCGCGCATAGGAATGCAGCAGGCCAGTGTGCCTTGATGTATGCTGAGCGGTAGCTCACGTCGGCATAGGCCATCGCGTGCCCCTGGTTAAAGCCGTACCCTGAGAAGGGGACAATCTGTGACCAGAGCGTGCGCGCCTGCTGGGCGCTAAGCCCGTGACCTTCAGGTGGTGGGCGCTGGCAGCCGCGCACAAACTGCGCCTCCATCTCTTCCATCGCCGACGCCTCGAACTTGACGCCGCGCCGGAGATGGTCGGCCTGGGCCCAACTCAGCCCGGCGACCTCTACGGCGATGCGCAGGATCTGCTCCTGGAAGATCAGCACGCCCATGGTTGAACCCAAGACCGGTTCCAGAGCGTCGTGGAGATAACGCACCGGCTCCTCACCGCGATAGCGCCGGACAAATGTGCGCGCCATCCCGCCCAGGCTCGGACCGGGCTTGAAGAAGGCGTTGGCTACGGCCAGATCGGTGGGCGAACGTGCCTTGAGCTTGATCAGGGTGCCCCGCGCGCCCGACGACTCGCACTGAAACACACCTACCGTATCCCCCCGGGCGAGCAGTCCCGCGGTGAGCGGATCGTCGGGCGGGATGTCATCCAGGTGGAAGCCGGGGAGATGCTCGCGGCGCACCAGGCGGATCGCGTCGCTCAGCACGGTCAGGGCACGGATGCCGAGCAGGTCGAGCTTGGGCAGACCAATCCTCTCCACGTCTCGATGATCGAACTGGGTGATCCGGAAGCCTTTGGGGGACCACTGCAGGGGCAGCACGTCCGTGAGTTCACCAGGGGCGATCACCACCCCGCCGGGGTGGACGCCCAGGTGGTGGGGCGTACCGACGAGGGACGCAGCCTCCTGCACCACCGTCCTCTCCAGCGGATCGCCGAGCTCATCGACAATGTCCTCTGCCGTGCGCCGGTCTCGACGCCTGGGATCGGGGTGCCAGCCACGGGGCAGGCGGGCGGTGAGGGCTTTGATCTGCGGCTCTGCCAGCCCGTACGCCTTGGCGGTCTCGTGTACGGCGGAGCGCAGCCGCATCGTGCTCACCGTCGCCACCAACGCGACCTTGTCCTCGCCGTACTTGAGCCGGACATACTCCAACACCCGATCGCGGCGGCGGCTGCAAAAGTCGAGGTCGATGTCGGGTGGGTCGGCACGTGCCGGGCTGAGAAAGCGCTCAAAGAGCAGGTCGTTGGCGACCGGGTCAACGGTGGTGATGCCGGCGCAGTAGGCGACGAGCGAGTTGGCGACGCTGCCGCGCGTGCTCACCGGGATGTCGTTCTCCCGGGCAAAGCGCGCGATGTCGGCGACGACGAGAAAGAGCGGAGCATAGCCGTGGGTGGCGATCGCCTCCAGCTCCTGCTGCAGGCGTGCCTGTGCTGCCTCCGAGGGGCGCTCGCCATAGCGTGTCCGCAGGCCCGTACGGGCCAGATCGCTCAGGGCCTCTTCTGGCGTCTCTCCTGCGGGCAGGTCGAGGGCAGGGAAGATCGGGCTCCCATCAGGGAGAGAGGGCTCGCACTGCGCGACCACATCGCCGATCCGGGCGAGCGCGCCGGGAAAGCGTGCAAATCGGTCGGCCATCTCCCCCGGCCCAAGCCAGCGCAGCCCGACGCCGGGATCGCCTCCGTCTGGCAGCGCCGCGTCCGGCACCTCGTTCAGCAGGCAGTTGCGGTCGATGGCTGCCAGCAGCTTGAGGCGGGGTGCATCCCTTCGGGCGAGGCAGTAGACCGGCTGAACGGCGACGGTGGGGATGCCCATGAACTGGCCAACGGACTCGACGGCTGTGGCCAGTTGCACATCGGCTGACCCGTGCAGCTCCAGGCTGAGGAAGGCCCTCTCGCCGTAGACGTAGGGCAGTCTACCGGCAAAGCGGCGGGCAGCCTCCCGATGCCCTGCACGCAGAAGTCGCTCCGTCCATCCCCTGCGCCCCCCGGCCAAGCAGATCAGACCCTCGGCGTGCGCGCGCAGATCGTCCAGGCGCAAACCACGTGCGGCCCGTGCCTCGCGGTCCGGCCAACCCTGGACGAGAGAGGAGAGCCTGCACAGCGACCGGTATCCCGCACCGTTGGCAGCCAGCAGAACCAGATAGCCGGGATCTGCTGCGGCGTCTATTGGCACGTCGATGTCCTCGGGCAGGGCGACGGTCACCGTCATGCCGATGATCGGCTGGATGCCTGACTTCTGACAGGCGTTGGAAAAGCCAACGACACCATACAGGGCGTTGGTGTCGGTCAGTGCCAGGTGCGACATCCCATCGGCGGCAGCCCGATCGACCAACTGCTCGATCGATGCTGTGCCTCCCAGGAGGGTGTAGTGGGAATGGACGTGCAGGTGTGTCAGTGACTCTGTCATCGACGGCTTGACAGGCTGATCTGCACGACGTGTGATTCCCGCATCCCGTACCTCCCATGCGTTCGCGTTTGTGTAGGCCAATCGCGGTCTGGCCTCGATCATAGCACAGGTGTTCCAAAAAGGAAAGCGCCGGCGCCGCGAATGGGGATTTCGCCGTCCTGAAACGTCTCCGCCTCCCGACAAGCCTCTGGTGGGCGCCCAACCGGGCGCCTACGGACCCACAGCGTTAGAGAGCGCCTCGTTTGCCAGATCGCCCATACCAGGAGTAGAATGGTCACCATGCCCCTGACGAGGTGCAGCCTCAGCGAACGCGCCGATGCTCCGTCTGGGGCGTCGGAATGGGACTCAGCGATGGGCGGTGGTGCTGCTTTCCCGCCCGTCGGCGGGGACAAGCCAGGGGAACGGATGTGCGCCACATGGAGGCGAGGCAGTATGTTCACGTGCGATTTCAGCGTAGAGGAGTTCCGAGCGCGAAGGGAGCGAGTGTGCCGGGAGATCGGCCCAGAGGCCTTGGCCCTCATCCAGGGATCTGCCAGGCAATCGGGGCACAGCACCTTCCGGCAGAGCAATGATTTCTACTACCTGTGCGGCGTAGAGGTGCCCCACGCCTACCTGCTGCTCGATGGCGGTAGGCAGACCTCCACCCTGTTCCTGGCCCACCAAAGCGAGGAGCAGAGAGAGCACGAGGGGGAGATCCTGTCCGCCGAGAACGCCGCTCTTGGGCGGGAGCTGACCGGGGTCGAAGGAGTGCAAGGGATCGAGTTCCTGGCCCGATACCTGGAGGGAGCTCGCACGATCTACACGCCGCTGCGATAAGGGGAGGGCCCAGGGACGAGCGCGGACACGCTGCGGCGTGCCCAGCAGGAGGTCTTTGCCGATCCCTGGGATGGACGCCTGGACCGGGCCCGCCACTTTGTCGCCGCGCTGCGCGAACGGTGCCCGGCGGCAGCGATCCTGGACCTGGGCCCCGTGCTCGATGAGCTGCGGCTGATCAAGAGCAAGGCCGAACTCGCGCTGCTGCGCAAAGCGGGCAAGCTGAGCGCCCTGGGCGTGATCGAAGCCATGCGCTCCACCCGGCCCGGGGTTCTCGAATACCAGCTCGATGCGGCGATGCGCTATCACTACCTGGTGAACGGCGCGCGAGATGCAGGGTACCACGCGATCATTGCCGGTGGCCCGAATGCCTGGTACGGTCACTACAGCGCCAACAACTGCCCCTTGAGGGACGGAGACCTGGTGCTGGTCGACGGTGCGCCCGACTATCACTACTATACCAGCGATATCGGCCGGATGTGGCCGGTCAACGGGGTCTACTCTCCTGTCCAGCGAGAGCTGTATGGCTTTGTGGTCGAGGTTCACAAGGTGCTGCTGCGCCTGATTCGTCCCGGGCGCACGGACACCGAGATCCAGCGTGAAGCCGCCGCTGAGATGGCTCACGTCATCGAGAACACCCGCTTCTCGAAGGCCATCTATGCGGCAGCGGCGCGGCGGATGCTCGAGTTCCCCTATCACATGTCGCACCCTGTGGGCATGGCCGTCCACGACGTGGGGCACTACCGGGGCAAGGCCCTGAGACCGGGTACTGTCCTTGCCCTGGACCCGCAGATGTGGGTCCCCGAGGAAAAGCGCTACATCCGGGTAGAAGATACGGTTGCGATCACGGAGGATGGGGTCGAGAATCTCACCGCAGACGCTCCTCTGGAGTTGGGGGACGTTGAGGCGCTGATGGCTCAGCCCGGTCTGCTCGACCGGTACCCAGCCCTCGCGGAGTAATGAGCGGTGGTGTCCCCACCTCCCAGTACGTCGCCCGCTGCGGTGTCAGGGGGTGGTGGGGCCTACGCTCGCCACCCGAGGCCACGACCGCAGCAACTGCCCGCGATTCAGGATCCGATGACCTGGGCCAGGCTGCGCACGATTACGGGGCAATCGGGGGCACGGTTCACGTCCTCCCAGGGATCGTCCGCGGGATCATAGAGGAGGGGCGATTCACCCGCCCCGAGGACAAGCTTGAACCGGCGGTCAAGGACCATCTGCCAGCGCTGCAGCCCACCCGTGATGTGGCTGCGGTGTTCTGCGGTGCGCCCTTCGAGCAGTGGACGCAGCGAGAGGGCGTCCATTCCGGGCAGCGGGGCGGATCCGGCATAGTCGATAAGCGTAGCTGCCAGGTCGTGAAGGCTCACCAAGGCATCCGAGACGACACGCTCTCCCACCCCGGGTCCGGCAACGATCAGGGGAATGCCCACTGAGGGCTCATACCACACCCCTTTGCCCCAGCGATCGTGGTCGCCAAGCATCTCGCCGTGATCGCTAGAGTAGAGGATGATCGTGTTCTCCAGCTCTCCCCGCTCGGCAACGGCGCGGACCAGGCGGCCCACCTGCCGGTCGATGTTCTCGATCATGGCCGCATAGTAGCGGCGACGGCGCAGAATGCCATCGGGGTCGTCGCCTGCGTTATCGTGCGCGGGCGGCATGGGTGCCGTCTCCCAGCGTCGGCTCATCCTCGCGGTCACGTCCATCGGGTTGTGAGGCCCGGAAAAGTTGACCACGAGGTGCCAGGGTCGATCTCTGGGAAAGGTCTCCAGGATGGTCAGGCCGTTGTCGCTCAGCCAATTGTCGCAGTAGGCGTCGTCCGGCAGTGCCGTCACGTACGCGTCAAAGTGCTCCCCGCGCGTCTCGTGCTCGCGGACGTAGGCCTCGGCCAGCCCTCGATCGGCCAGGAACTGGAGATAGGGCCCTCTCGGCTCGCCCCAGTGTCTGTAGCTGCTGCTGCCGTCGAGCTTGCCCTCGTTGTCGATCCCGTCCGTGAAGCCCCACTCCGCGAGCAGGCGCGAGCCATTCAGGCCCCAGTAGAGGTTCTCGGGATCTTGGGTGTTCTTGTGCAGGTCGAACTTGCCGATGCCTCCCACGCGATAGCCGGCGTCGCGCAGTGACTGGTAGTAGGTCGGCAGGGCTAATGGGTAGTTCTGAGAGTTGTCGCGAACGCTCGTCCGACCGTATCGACGGCCCGATGCCAGTGACGCGCGAGCGGGCGCGCACAGGGGAGACGGACAGTAGGCGCGGGTGAAGCGCACGCCGCGGGAGGCCAGCGCATCGATGTGGGGCGTCACCAGCGGCACCGATCCGTGGCAGCTCAGCCAGTCTCGTCGGTGCTGGTCTGGAAGGAAGAACAGGATGTTTGGTGGCCTTCTGTGCGGAGCTTTTGTCTCACTCATCGGGCCCTCGGCCCCCGACCGGCAATCCCAGCAGGAGGCGCGCCTCGTCCGGCGTGGCGATTTCGCGACCGACCTCCCGTGCGATGCGCACAAGCCGCTCGACCAACTGCGCGTTGCTGGTTGCCAGTTCGCCTGGGATGTAGTAGGGGTTGTCCTCGTAGCCAGCGCGGGCGTGGCCGCCCATGGCCATTGCCAGCGTGGACATTCGCACGTCGTGACCGCCGTGCCCGGCGGCGCACCACGTGGACCCAGCAGGGATCGTCTCGCTGAGGTAGAGCAGGTTCCTGGGTGTGGCGGGCATGGCTCCCAGTTGCCCCAGGACAAAGGAGAACAGAAGAGGTGGCTCGATCCAGCCCTCCTCGACCAGCCGCACGCTGTTCGCGATCATCGCCACGTCAAAGATGGCGATGTCGGGCTTGATCCCGCGGTGCTGCATCTCTCGGACCCAGTAGGCGATGTCAGCGGGCGAGTTGACGTACACGCCCTGGTCATAGTTGATCGAGCCGGGATTCAGCGAGGCCATCTCGATGTCCGCGCGCAGGGAGACCGAGCGCTCTGCCGGCGAGAGCTCGTTCACCCCGCCGGTCGAGCCTTCGATGACGATGTTGCATCGCGCGCGAATGAGCTGGAGAGTGAGCTCAAAGGCGGACAAATCGGTCGTTGGATGGCCCCGTCCATCCCACACGTGCAGGTGGACGACGTTTGCTCCGGCGTTGTAGGCCCGCACGACCTCGTTGGCGATCCCCCGGGGTGAGAGGTCTAGGTCAGGAATGCCCGCAGCCAAGTAGGGGGGGATGCACGGAGCTACGGTGACAAGCAGTTTGCCGTCCACGTCTGAACCCTCCTTTCCACGAGCTCGGTTTCTTTGGCGGCTGCACAGACGAGAGGATTGGAGAACATAGAGCCACGAGGCGCGGGGTGTGAACGGAGTTGGGCCTGTGACCTGCTCCAGACCTACAATGCCTTCCTCTGTCCAGGAGACGGGAGGATAGGTGCAGGACAGCCATCCGGAGAAGCCCCCAGGGGTCTCTGAATCCCTTGGGGGCTTCCTGAAAGATGGTCACATACGAAGGTCAACCTTTCAGTGACCCGGCCAACAGGCCACGCATAAACAACTTGCCCAGAGCCAGATAGACCACGATGGTGGGAAACGCCGCGATCAACGCCGCCGACATTTGCACGTTCCACTCCACGCTCCAGCTCCCGGCGATGTTCTGCACGGCCACGTTGATCGGCGCCAGCCGTGGGCTGCTGAGCACCACCAGGCCGATCAGATAGTCGTTCCAGATGGACGTGAACTGCCACAGCAGGACGACGGCAAAGGCCGGCATCGAGATGGGCAGCAGCACGTGGCGGTAGATGCCGAAAAAGCCGCAACCGTCGATCTTGCCGGCGTCCAGCAGCTCATTGGGGATGCTGGCATAGTAGCCGCGGAACAAGAGCGCCGTGATCGGAATGCCAAAGATACAGTGCACCACGATCAGGCCAATCACCGAGCCGTAGAGGCCCACGATCTGCAGCAGCCGAACCAGCGGGATGAGGATCCCCTGGTAGGGCAGGAACATGCCGACCAGAAAGAGGATGAAGAGCGTGTCAGAGCCGGGGAAACGCCACTTGGCAAAGACATAGCCGTTCATGGAGCCGATGAACGATGAGATCAGTGCGGCCGGGATGGTGATCATTGCGCTGTTGCGAAAATTGGGCGCCACTCGCTTCCACGCTTCGATGATGCCTTCCAGGTGGATGGCCTTGGGTAGCTCCCACATGCGGGTCACGTTGAGGTCCTCGTAAGGCTTGAGCCCGGTGATAAACATCACGTAAAAGGGCATCAGGTAGAACAGGGAAAACGCGATCAGCACGAAATAGATCGCCCCCCGAGACCAAAGACGCTGCAGACTCATCGCTCCGCCTCGAACTGAATGCTGCGTAGATAGGGCACAACCAGGAACAGGGACAGAAAGATCATAAAGAAACCGATCGTCGCGCCCATAGCAAAACGGTACAGCCCAAAGGTGGACTGGTACATGTGAAAGGCCAACGTGTCGGTAGTAAAGGCCGGGCCACGCAAGAGCGTCACCAGGTCAAAGACCCGGATCGAGCCCATCCCGGTCAGCACCACGGCCGTAAAGGTCACCGGCATCAGCAGGGGGATGATGATCCGGCGGTACAAGGCCCAAGTGCCTGCGCCGTCGACCCGGGCCGCCTCGCGGATCTCCTCCGGTATGCCGCGCAGGCCGGCCAGGTACAGGGACATGATGTACCCCGTAAACTGCCAGGCGGCTGCCAGCGAGATCGCCAGGATGCCCCATTTGGGATCGGCATTCCAGGCAAAGTAAAAGTTCTTGAACCCTATCTTTTGCAGGAGCAGATTGAGGCCCGTGGTCGGCTGCATCAGCCAGCGCCAGGCGACGCCGGTGACGATGGCCGAAACGGCGAAGGGAAAGACAAAGATCGTGCGAAAGATCGCTTCGCCCTTGATCTTCTGGTCCAGCAGCACCGCAAGGAGAAACCCGACGAGGATACACTGGCCCATGAACCCCACTGCATACAGCGCCAGGCTGCGCAGATCCCAGTGAAAGCGTTCCATTTGAAAGAGCCGGATCCAGTTCTGCAGACCGACAGAGGTATAGTCCTTGACAACCGTGTCCCACTTGACGGTCGAGATGTAGCCGGTCCACACGATAAAGCCATAGATGAACACGGCCACCGCAAGGATGGAGGGGCTCAAGACCAGGATGGCGAGCGCCGTGTCGCCGCGAAGCCACGGCACTCGCCGACGGATCGCGGATAGGATGGGGGAGCGCGGCCTTGCCGCCTCCCCCTTGTGTGTGGTGGAAATCACCGTGTCAGTCCCCAAGCCCCGCGACCTTGGCCGCCTCGACCATCATTGCCTGGGCTTTGGCGACATCGTGATTCGCAGCGAGGTCGCCCAGGGCGATGTCGTAGTCGACCAGGAAGCTCTGCTTGACGGCCGCGCCGTGCTGGATGCTCGGCACGCCCTCGTCGGTCTTAAAGTCGTCCATCGCCTCGTTCAGGTACTCGTCGTACTTGGACCGGTCGCCATCCGTGCGCGCCGGGATCGAGCCCTTGATGGGGTTGAAGGCATCTTGACCTGCCTTGGAGCCGATGATGCGCAAGAAGGCGACTGCGTTGGCACGGTGGGGTGCGTTCTTGGGCAGACCAAACGAGTCCGAGAGTACCATAAACAAGCCCTCTGTGCCGGGCGCCGTGGTCCAGTGATAGTCCTTGAAGCCCTTGGACATGAGAACGCCGTGTGTCCAGTCGCCCATGACCATCATGGCCGGGCCATCGTCGGAGACAAAGCGGTCATTGATGTCGCCCCAACTGGTGCTCAGGTAGTCGGGATTGGCATAGTCATAGATCTTGTTCATGATCTCCAACGACTTGGTGACGTCCGGATCATCCCAGCCGGTCGAGCCGCTGAACAGACCGCGGTACTTTTCGGGTCCCATGACAGAGACGAGAATGTTCTCCAGGACGTGACCGGAGAAGCCGCCGTTACTGTCCTGCTCGGCAATGGCCAACGCCGGAATGCCGGCTGCCTTGAGCTTTTCCGCTACCACAAAGAACTCATCCCACGTCGCTGGCGGTTTTGTGACGCCTACCTCTGCCAGCCGGCTGGGACGATACCACATCACGTTCGAGCGGTGAATGTTGACCGGCACGGAATAGGGCTTGCCCTCATAGGACGCGATCTCGATCACATCCTGTGGAAAGACCTCGTTCCAGCCCTCTTCTTCGTACAGCCAGTCCAACGGTTCCATGCGATCGGCGACCACGTGGCTGTCGGTCAGCTCACGGCCCAGGTGCACCTGGAACGAGTCGGGCGGTTCGCCACCCATCATCCGGGTCTCCAGCAGGGCCTTCATATTTCCACCCTGACCCTGGCCACCGGCAAGTGCGGCATTCTCGACGGTGACGTCTGGGTATTGGGCACTAAAGATCGCATACACTGCGTTCAGGGCCTCTACCTCACCCCCCGAGGTCCACCAGGAGAAAATCTCCAACTCACCAGCAACCTTCTCTTTCTTGGCGCCCCCGCACGCCGCGAGCGCTATGCTCAGAACCAACACAAGCACCGTTAGCCAACTGCTTTTACGCGAGCCTTTCATTCTCAGTTCCTCCTCAGACTATGAGAGTGTGCAGGAATCTGCATTCGCCAAGACAAGCTGATCGTCGTGAAGACCCCACCTCCCTCCGCATGCTCTGCCAATACGGCAGGCTCACCGGCTGGACAACCCACCTTGGTGTAGTGTGGTCAATGCGTGGCAACCACAGCGCCTCGACTCGACAAAGGTGTGAGCCAGTCGCAAGCAGCGCTGCGCGCCCGAGAGTAGATGCCCTGGATTCCCCAGCTTTACGCTGTTGGCAAGAATATCGGAGAAACCGGCGCCAGATGCCAAGACTACCTGACGCTTCCAGCATCTTACCAGATTTCCGCTTTGATGTCAAATGATGGCTGGGCACTGGGCATCGGGTACGACCGCGGTAGCGCGGCTTCTTAGGCCTCCATCGCCAGGACCGTGCCCGGTTCCAGAAAGAAGGGCGGCACGATCGCCGGGATGTTGGCCAGGGGCAGCACCTCTTCGGGCAAGGGGATGCCCAGGACATCGGTCATGAACGCGCGCCGTGCCTGGCAGCGCGAGAAGCAAGCGGGGAATCGCTGGCGGAGCTGCCGGCGCAGTGTCTCGTCGGCGAGAACCACCCCATCCTCCATCCGTGTCGAAAAGTAGGCCGGAGAAGAGGGGATGACGTCTACCTGTATGGCCATGCCGGAGCGCAGCGGCACCCTGGAATCGGGATAGATGGGAGAACTCAGCCATTCATCCAGGTGGATCAGATGACCCGGGTTCAGGTAGATGCCGAATCGGTCGTAGGGCAGCAAGTCCTGTATCAAACGCCACAGCTTGCCCCCCGGTGTGCCGATGCAAAGCAAGCGGAACCATTCGCTCATGGCCTCAAAGTAGACGCCCGCAAAGCGCTCGACATAGTCGCGGGCATCCCGTGGCAGGTCATCTGGCGATGCCGCGACCCACCCAGCGCGGCAACAGTTGCTGCCCCAGTAGCAGATGTTGGTCGCCAGGGGATCGCCGCGCCGGATGGGAGCGCCAACGGGACTCGTCAGGCCGCGATCGCGGGTGTCGCCGGTGAGGAGTGTCATATGGCATCCGAGCGGCAACCCGTTGAACAGCGCGCGCTGTGCCAGCTCGTGGTCCGTCATCCCCTCGTGGAGGGCAAAAAGCATCCGCTTCATCCCCTCGGAGGCCAGTACATTCGTGTATTCAAAGTAGGCGATCTCGGAGGGAGAGCAGGACGTCCTCAGCCCGACGTCGGGGTGCATCAGGATAGCGGTCGCGTTAGTGACGCTCCCCCAATCCGACAGTGCGCGCAGCGTATCGACCACGTAGGCGGGCAGGTCGATAGCGTGCGCCCCGTCTGGGTGTTCTGAATCGGCAAAGTACTTCCAGCCCACGCATCCTACTGCAGAACTCGGGCCGATACCCTCGTCTGCAAAGATGTCCGCGATCAGCCTGCTGCTGTCGCGGGGTTGATTGAGCAGGGAAAAGGGCTGGAAACGCTCGCTGCGGAGTCTGCCGGCCCCGTACAGCGGGCTCACCGGCAGATAGCCTTCGCACTCGTTTCCCACGACGAGGAGGGGGACCGGCTGAGGACCGACGATCAGGAGTGCCTCCTCGAAACGGGGGTCAAAGCCGGTGAGGTAGGCGAGGTTGGCAAAGTGCTCGCGGTCGCCATAGACGACCAGATGCGTCAGGCCATGCTCGTCCATCGCGTTCCTGGTCGCGTCTATGCGGGCCTCGAACTCGTCCACCGGGGGCGGCGGTGGCGGCTCGGCCTCCCCAAAGTCGGGCCATTCGATCTCGATCAGGCGATGTTTGCGTAGGCTTCCCATGTCTCGTCCTCCCAATTCTCACGACCCTGGCCTCGGTCGGCATTCCAAGGCAGCGTGCAGTATACGATATGCGATACAGCTTGTCAATTGGCAGGGGATGTTGTGCCCACACAAGTACGCCACGTCCAGCGCGACTTGGTCCAGGTCGAATGGGCTGAGCGGCCACAGGCGCCGTTTGGGGGTGAGCGCACACCGTGGCCCCAGAGGATCGCGTGGGCCCAACGGGGGACGCGATGGCCCTTGTCAGCTTGCAGATCCCAAGAGATCGCGGAGGTGGACGAGCTGCTCGAGAAGGGCGTCTCGCTCGCGGACGTACTCCAACGTCACCATCTGCGGGTGGGTCCTGTCCAAGACGTAGCGGAGGAGCCCATAGTCCGCCGGCTGCAGGGGCTCGTGTGCGTCCGTCAGCCCTCCGCCACGTTCCCTCACGCCGCTGACGTGCACCTGCACCACACGCTCCAACGGCAGGTCGGTCAGATAGTCGTGCACGTCCATCCCCAGCCTATCCGCAGAGACGCGGGCGTGACCGATGTCCAGGACCAACCCACAGCCAGTGCGCTCGATCACCGATGTGATCCGCTTCGTCTCTGCCTCAAAGTGGTAGCCATCGAAGGGCAGGGGCGGGATGTTCTCCAAGAGGACGGGGACAGGGAGGGAACGGGATAGGCGTTTCACCTGGCGGATCAGCCGCCCCATGGCCCGATCGGGAACGGGAAGCGGCATGCGCCATCCGTGCCGGAGCATGATCCAGACCATGCCGGGAAGCCAGGCGGTGAGGTGCATCGATACCCAGGGGCTTCCCGTGCAGCACAGGTACGCGGCAATGCGCCGGACGGCACCCGGGATCAGGCCGACGTTCTGGATCCGGTCGCCGCCGTGAAAGGTGAACGGCAGATCAGGCAGCATCTGCCGGTAGGCGCGGATCTCGCGCACCGTGAACCACGGGCCTACTTCGACCCCATCTATGGGAACGGGGCCGTCTCTGAGCAGCTCAAGAAGCGGATCCGAGAGGTTCGTCGTGAGTTGCATCCGGTTTGCCTGCACTGCGCGCCTCCCAGCGGTCGATGGCACGGCCCGGGTCTCTCCTGCCTACTCTCACCGAATTGCGAGCCTGTGTTGGACAAGCAGGCACAGCTCGTTCCAGAACGCGTCCCTCACCTTCTGGAGATGGAGTGCCTCGCCATAGCCGACGTTGATCCTGTCCTTGGTGGCGGATCTCGCCGGCTCCACCTGGAGCACATACGAGTTGACCTGGCGCTCCCAGAACCACTCCGCGCACCCAAACTGAACGTACTCGGGATCGATGCGCGGGATGCCGCCCAGGTCGCGGAGAAACGTCACTCCAGAACGACTGTTCTCCACGCACAGGGCGATGTAGGCGAGCCTGTATTCAATGTCTGAGACGTGGATCAAAGCAGGAAGGCGCTCGACGTTCCTGGGTTCTCGCTGGTCGCCGTAAAGGAAATGGCCATAGCAGCTTTGCAGGGTAAAGCAGTAGGGCAGCGTGGCCATGCCCTCGATGATCGGGACGATAGGCGCGTCGATCGTTTCCATGTCGAGACTGTTCAGGGCCGCCTGTCTGTGTGTGCGGTAGTCCGGATGATCCACGAATGCCCGGATGCCTGTAAAGGTCTCCATCGCAGAGGGTTTCCCTCTCAACCGTTCCGCCCGCCGCCTGCAGCCATTATACCACCTCCCTCTGCCTCAGTAAAGAGTGCGCCGCGGGAGCGTTACACATTGGGGACAGCCCCCGGACCGGGTGGGGCCATCCAGGTCAACGCCCAGCCCTTGCATATCTGAGCCATGGGCAGGCTGGCCACGTCATACCCAGCCAACTCCAGTGGGCACCTGCCCCGGATG